>SKIL01000071.1 GCA_007116425.1 Bacteriovoracaceae bacterium
ACTCTCGAACAAGCTCATCACTGAAGCCCAAATTCAGGGAAAGTGCTAACTCTGGATACTTTTTAGAAAAATTTAACATAATGGGAGCAAGCCAAGACTTTCCAAGTCCTGTTAAGGTCCCAATACGAACACTCCCCTTCATAAGGTCTTTATCAAACTTTATCTCACGAAGTGTATCACTAACTTGAGAGAGAACCTTGAGGCCAACTCGGTAAAGTTTTTCTCCCTCTGAAGTTGGAACAACCTTCTTCCCAGAGCGCTTAAATAGTTTTACTCCAACTTTTTGCTCAAGGTTTTTAATACTTTGACTGATGGCAGATTGAGTTACACTCAACTCTTCTGCGGCCTTCGAAAAGCTACCCATCTTGGCCACTGTAACTAAAGTTTGAAGCTGAGAAAATTCAACCATACCTAACACCTTTGAGAAGTCATTATTAGTTTTGCTTATACCTAAGTGAAGCTGACGTGTCAGGCCAAAAAAAAGGCCACCTGAGTTAGGTGGCCTTTTGCAAATTAATTTTTTTGAAATTAATCCTCATTTGCAAGCTTTTCTGCACGCTCTTTCATCACTTTCTCTTGAATATTAGCAGGACATTCTGCATAACGAGCAAACTCCATTGTGTATGTAGCTTTACCGGCAGACATTGACCTCAGATCTGAAGAATAACCAAACATTTCAGATAGAGGAACCTCTGCATTAACAATAACTTCACCATTAGGATCAGTTTCTGAACCTTGAATCATACCTCTTCGAGAAGAAATATCACCAATAACAGAACCTTGATACTCATCTGGAGTTGTCACTTCGACCTTCATACAAGGCTCTAGAAGTACTGGGTCAGCAGCTTTAATCGCTTGTCTCATCGCCTGACGAGAAGCAATTCTAAAGGCCATATCAGAAGAGTCAACCTCGTGATGCTTACCATCTTGAAGAAAAATTTCACAATTGATAACAGGGAAGGCCGCCAATGGACCTTTATCCATAACATCCTCAAAACCTTTCTCACAAGCGCCAATGAATTCACTAGGAATCGATCCACCTTTAATTTCATTGTTGAACTTAAAGACTTGATCTTCTTTATCCTTGCGATCATCAGTCAATGGTTTAAGCATCCCAACAACCTGACCAAACTGTCCAGAACCACCGGTTTGCTTCTTATGTGTGTAATCAAAACGAGTTTCAGTTCTGATTGTTTCTCTATAGTTAACCTGAGGTGCACCAACCACAACATCGGCACCGTACTCACGCTTCAAACGCTCAACATAAATCTCAAGGTGAAGCTCACCCATACCTGCAATTCGCGTCTCTCCCGACTCCTCATCAGTGAAAACGTGAAAAGTTGGATCTTCTTTGAGAAAACGCTGAAGCCCTTTTGACATCTTCGCTTGCTCATTTTTATCCTTACAAGAGATTGAAAGTTCAATCACAGGAATAGGAACGTGAATACCCTCACAAGAAAGATGTGTTAAATCATCGTTTCCAACAAAAGTATCACCAGAAGCACAGTCTACACCAACGAGAGCAATAATATCTCCAGCGTGAGCTGTATCAATGTTTTCTCTGTCGTTAGAGTTCATTCGCACCATTCGCCCAACACGAACTTTTTTCTTAGTTCTTGTATTATAAACAGTGTCACCTTTGTTTAAACGTCCTGAGTAAATTCGAGTATAAGTCAGCTGCCCGAACTGCTCATCAGTAATCTTAAACGCCATAGCAACCAAATTCCCTTCTGGTGTTGGCTCAATATTTACTCTCTCATCAGTTCTAGAGTCAACGGCTGTTGGCTTCTCGCACTCAAGAGGTGAAGGCAGATAGCGAACAACGGCCTCTAAGAGGACTTGAACACCTTTGTTCTTAAAAGCAGAGCCCATAAAAACAGGTGTAAGTTGAAGTGATTGAACTCCGGCCTTAATACAAGCATGGAGTTCTTCTTCTGTTGGTTCTTCACCTTCAAGATATTTTTCCATAACTTCATCGTTATATTCTGCTACTTTATCAATCATTTCAGAGCGAAGCTCTTCAACTTGATCGGCAAGATCGGCAGGACATTCTTCTATACGAACTTTCTCACCTTGATCACCATCAAAATAATAAGCTTTTCTTGTTAGGAGATCGACAACACCTTGGAAGTTTTCTTCTTCACCAATTGGGACCTGCATAAGAACGGCGTTATGATTTAATTTTTCTATGAGTGCATCTCGCCCCTTAAAAGGATTTGCCCCCATACGGTCCATCTTATTCAAGAAGGCCAATCTAGGAACGCGGTAACGCTTCATCTGTCGGTCAACCGTAATACTTTGTGACTGAACACCTGAAACAGAACAAAGAACTAAAATTGCTCCATCCAAAACTCTTAGTGAACGCTCAACCTCAACAGTAAAGTCAACGTGTCCAGGAGTATCAATAATATTAATACGAGCATCTTTATCTACACCTGTAGCGAAAGTTGTTGGCTTGCCATCTATACCTTTCCAAAAAACAGTCGTCGCTGCCGATGTAATTGTAATCCCTTTTTCTTTTTCCAGCTCCATGTGATCCATTTTAGCGCCGTCACCACCACCGCGAACATCTTCAATTTTGTGAATACGATCACAATAATAAAGGATACGCTCAGTTAACGTCGTTTTTCCGGAATCAATGTGGGCCGAAATCCCAATGTTTCTGGTCTTCGCCATTAGCTTCATTAGATACTCCAAAATGTTGATTTCTCAATTAGTCGAAAATTGTGAACGAATCTTAATGAAATTGCAAAGATGAGTCAATCACCAATTGACAAGCTGGCCAAAAATACTTAAAAACTGACCCCACAACCCTATCTGAGGAAAGATTGAATGCGCAGCGACCTGTCGAAGCAAAATCTCTACGAGTCTGTTAAAAGTCTTATAGAACTCGAAATTCCAAATAACCAGAAACATATCCACTTCAACCAACAAAAACTATTTACGCTCTTCAGCATCGGCTTTCAGTACTTTCTTTTTAAGTCTACCAAAAACCCCGGTGCCTATATTATTCGTGTAGAAGACAGCCAGCTAGCAGAAAAGCTGGCAAAGAAATCAAAAGACCCGAGTACTAGAAAGTTTATGCAATCGCTTTTAATTCCTCGCAAATTGAAGTTTCAGCGCTCTGTATTCTACCTAGATTTTTTTCATATCGGTTCATGGAATTTAACCAGTGAGCTTTCTGCCGAGAAAATCAAAGGCGCTTTAGTAGTAAAAAATACTTCTACTCGGCCGATGGATGAAACAACTTTACAACTAGATCAAGAAGACAAATCTCAGGATGAAAATCCAATGGCCGGGCTTCCTCAAGACTATTACTATTCAATGCTTAAAGAAGTAACCCAAGAAAGTATTGTCATTGCCTTCGAAAAAAATTTTGAGGGAGTACACACTCATCAATTTCCTTTTATTAAGAAAGAAGTTGATCGCTCTGTAAAAGGTCTCTACTTAGGTAAAGATGTCGACATTGAAGACTTACTCTAAGCGCCTTTAAAAATTAGATTTACCACCCTTTATAACTTTGAACTGCTTTAGATCGAGCGCCTTCTCCATGCTGGGAATGAGAAGGATGTTCTTCTGGAAAATTGATTCCACGATAATCCCAAGTTAGAGTTGCGGTCGCACCAAAAAACGGAAATTGATTTTCCAATGGCCTAACTCTAACAGTAAAGTAATCGTTCAAAGAAAAACTAGTATAAGAACAGGCCACTCCCCAATGACGATATTCGCGTTCACTTCCAGTTGAACCAGAGATCATAACCTCTTCAATAGATACAGAAGTCTCTGGTTCTGCAATCCAATAGAGTTGATAAAAACGTCCCCATCGATCCTCGGCCTCAAGCTCTAAACTTTGATAATGGGCAAGTTCAGGATTAAAATCTCTAATATGGTATGAGACATAAAAACATGGCGACCTTTCAGATAAAGAAGAAAGAGAGTCGGCCAAAATCTCATCACTTAAATTTAATTTTTCTAAGTAAAACATAAGATGATCAACTTCTCCGACTCTTAATATGGGATGAATAAAAAAACGATATTTTCCCAATGACAAAGATGCGCGCATTTCAGTTTTATCTCGCCAATATTGTGGATCTATCCCTGTATAAATATCTACTAATTCCGCAGTCCCAACTTTCGAATAAATTTCGAGCATATATTCATAGTCACTATTTCCCTGTTTAGAAAAAATGGAACACGAACTAAGAATAATGAGAGTTTTCACAAAGATAGTGAAAATAAGAGACTTCAAAAGAAAAAACTTTGTACCCACAGCAATTACCACCTAAAAAATTTTTTCTATTATGCTTCTAATCTATCCCATTGGCAAAAGATAGCTCTCTTTAAAAAGAGAAGAGCCCCGGTGAATGAATGATTTAACGTTAAAGGTAGGTAATAGAGGGTGTCGAAAAGGCCTAATTCTAAGCCTTGGTCTTGAGGTCGGCCGTGGTGGGATCAAGGACAACGCCATCAATTCCATCTTTCACCGGGGCATCTTAAAAAATATGGCCGACCAGTTGTTAATTAAATTGCATCAACTATGCCATAATGCACCACATAAACACTGATGCAATTTCGATGACTTGGGTGAATGCTTCTATGATTTTCTCTAGATGAAATGGGACTGGTAATCTCCTGACACCAAAAGCCAGTGCCAAACTGAGTAAAAACTCAAAACTGCCCCACCACAGTGGGGTTATTGTATTACCAAGCGCCTTTCAGGACCCTCTTGGAGTTCTTTACGGCCAGTTCTAACGCATAATCTACTGCGATAAGGTTGGGCATCCCAAGAAAAACACCAAAAACGGATCAAAATAAACTGTTAAATACAGGGTTTAAATAGAAACTCAACCCCACGATAGTGGGGCAGTTTCTACTCTTATTTAAAACGACCTAAAACACGAATAACTCTATGCGACAAATCATCAGTAGAGAGGGAATTGTAATCAAAACTTTTAGGTCCAAGCGAAATCCGAAGAGCTGATCTGGCCTCTTGATGAGAGTACCCCATGGCCAATAACACTCGACTCGGGCTTACTGTGCCAGAAGAACACGCTGAACCAGAAGAAACATCCATCCCCGCCAGATCAAAAGCAGTTAAAAGAATGTCAGCAGTTGTCTCTTTCATTGCAATTGATAATGTCGAGAAATTTCTATTTTTAACTCCATGACCAACAATATAAGAGCTGTCCTGATAGTGTTTTATAATTTCACTTTCAATTTTATCTCGGTACGTTCTCATTTGCTCAATTTCATATTTCTGAGTATCTTTAAAGGCCAACATTAAGGAGTAAATTCCGTCAGTATTTTCAGTCCCAGCACGTATCCCTAATTGTTGTCCACCACCCTGAATCAAGGGATAAGGTCTTAGATCTTTTTTCATCAAGCTCAAACCGACACCTTTCATGGCCCCAAACTTGTGACCAGAAAAAGTATAAATATCGGCTTCGCTAACTATTGAGTTCCAACCTGGGATTTTTCCAACACTTTGAACAGCGTCTACATGAATAATCAACTTAGGGCAATTTGAAAAAATTGATCTTATCTTTTTTAGCTGTTCTAAATCCCAGACAATTCCAGTCTCATTATTTACCCAAGTATAATTGAAGAGAATTGGACGTTCGTTAATATCAGACTCTTCGGCCAAACGCTCAAGACTCTGAAAGTCAATCGAGCCATTAGTATTGACTTCATATGTGTGAAAGTTATGACCTAACTTTTTGAGAAAAGATGACTGTTCATAGACAGCAGAATGGTCAGACTGGGCAACGAGGGCAGAAACTGAGGTATGACCAAAGTATTCTATGCCAAAACCTTTAAACACAGAATTGATGCCTTCACTTGCTCCCGAGTGAAAAACAATCTCCCACTCCGACTCAGAGAGAGAAAAGAGCTGATAAATAAAGTCTTTGACTTCGTTTATAGCTCGCTTTGAACGCTTACCACTTGAGTGAATAGATGAAGGGTTAGCAAAAAGAAAATCTCCCTTACCCAAATACTCAACGACTGAGTCGGACAAGGGAGATGTTGCATTATAGTCGAGATAAATTCTCTTATTGATTAACTTCTCCGATTGGATTTCTAATCAAACTCTCAATACCAGACTTCTCTGCAGAAGGCTGTCCAGCAGATGAAGTTTCACCTGTGCTCTGGCCAGACTCATTGGCCATTGCAGGAGATGAAGCTTGCATTGCTTGAGCTGTCTCTCTTGATTTACGGATCAAGTCACCAAGAGATGTTGTTGTGAGATATTCTCTCATGATAACACCAAGGTTTTGGAAGTAGTTTTTTGATAATTCAAACTCAACAGTGTTGGCCTGCTCTGCTTCCGTACCAATAATATCTTTCGCAGGATTAATATTTTCGCCAACACAATCAAGGACATCTTTTATCGTAATTTGATCCATTTGGCGAGCGAGAACATATCCACCACCTGGACCTCTTACTGACTTTACGACCTGACCATTTCGAAGCTTTCTAAAAAGCTGCTCTAGGTAGTGTAATGAAATGTTTTGTCTTGTAGAAATTTCTTGAAGTCGTACTGGATTGCCATTGCTATGAGTTGTTAAGTCTAGCATGGCCCTAACAGCGTAACGTCCTTTTGATGTAAGTCTCATTGGTCTTCCTCCATAAATCCAATTAAATAAAATAGGGGCCTTTTAATCGTAAAATATTGCCGTCTTTTACCGGGTCACGTTCCTTGTCTTCCCGAGTAGAAATTAAACCTGCCACCTTGCGGTTTATTTCCTACCTCAATAGTATGACGAAAAAATAGGGTCGACGTCAACTCGTCTTCAAACTTTTTTTCTTTAAATTTCAACAAAAGTGGACAATTTACTTCAATCTATTTCTCATATGCTTTCTTTGCTATAGAAAAAGCCTTTTAAAACCGACTACTTAACTCAGCTGATCAATTTAGAGCTAAGCCTCCATCCAAACTAATCTATTATTTTCTTACAAAAAAATGACAATATAATAGAAAAGACCGAGGAAAAAACTTCGCTCTTGATTTTGGTTTTAAGTGAGTGCCTTATTAATTTCGGGAAATAGTATTTAACAGATAATTTCGAGAGGGGGCCCCATTATCAGTTGGCGAATCGGGATTTATTTCAATTTTGAGTTCATAGAATAAAAAGTTATCAGGCACCTCACGATCAAGTGCGGCCAAGTGATCTTTACCCCACTCTACAAGGAAATAATCTTTTTCCTCCAAGTATAAGGGGATCTCAAGGTGCATTATTTCATCGGGCCCTTCTAGGCGGTAGAAATCAGCATGCGCAGATCTTCCTAGTTCTTGAATCAAGGCATAAGTCGGAGAGGTTACTTTTTGAATGTCTGTAAAGTATTTAGTAAATGTCGTTTTTCCAGCACCTAAGTCGCCAGTCAAAATAATTACTGATGGTGTTTTAATAGCATCTCTAAACTCTGAAATAATATTGGCCAGGTCAAACTCATAGACCTTTTTCCAATGCCTAATCTCTGGCATAGGTATTAACCCTCCAACTCGCGATTTTGTTCATCTGAAAGTTCTTTAAAAGCATCACTCAAAGATTCAATAATTGAACCTGCAGTCATTGCCCGAACGCCCATTCTACTTGCGGCATGTTTGCCAGCAAGAGTATGAGAAACTACACCTAAGCAAAGTGAGTGATAAATCATTTCTTTGTCCTCGAATATACCACTAACAGGTCGCTCAGGCATATACTGGGCAACCATTCCCCCTAAAATTCCGGCCAAAACATCTCCACTTCCACCTGAGGCCATTCCATCATTTGGGAAGTAATTAATAAAAGTTTTACCATTTGGAAAACCAAGGTAAGTACAAGGACCTTTTAAAATTAAACAAGAGTTTGTTTCGTCTACAAACTCACGTAGATACCCTAGAGGATCTTCTAAAACTTCCTCGACACTGCGGTTAACTAGTCCTGCAAACTCGCCAACGTGAGGAGTAAAAATTGTTGGCCCTTTTCTATTTTGGAAAATTTCTAAATCGTCTTTAAGATTTAAGACTCTGATCGCATCAGCATCAACTACGACGGGTCCATAAAAATTATTAAGAACTTCAACAACAGCAGCTCTTGCCTTTTCATGACGGCCAAGACCTGGGCCTATCACGATTGAGTCATATCGAGAGAGATCTTGTAAAATATCTCCGACTTCCTCTCTTTCAGTGGGTATAACTCCTGTCATAATTTCGGGAATAACCCTTGAGACCAACTCTCCATAGTTTGGAGTCCAGGTCGCTGCAGTAACCAGTCCAGTACCACATTTAAGAGCAGCTTCAGACGCCATTAACAAAGCACCAGTTAAGCCCTGAGATCCTCCAACAAGCAATGTGTGTCCAAAACTGTTTTTATGAGCAAAGCGAGAGCGTTCAAAGGCCCTATCATAGACAAGGTCGTGAGTAAGAAGATAGCGATCTCCCACATCTAACACTTTATGTGGAAAACCAGCATCAATAACCACGACATCTCCGGTATGTCTTGCTCCAGCTGAAACATAATGACCAACTTTCGGAAGACCTATCGCCAGAGTAAGGTCTGCTTTGATTGCAGTACTTGAAATTTGCCCCTCACTTCCAGTAATTCCTGTGGCAATATCAATGGCAACAGTATAAGAGGCATGACGATTAACAACTTCAATGAGATCAAAAAGGTAGTTTGATAAAGGTAAGCGAATACCTGTACCAAGAACACCATCAATGACCAAATAATCAGACTGAGTCTGGGTGAAATAAGTATCGAGACTTTCGACGCTGCGAATCTCAGAAACTTTTACACCATAGAGGTGGGCCATTTTTAACTGAACCTCGTTTTCTTCGCTCGAAGTTTCATCTGGAAAAAGAATAAAAGCACGACAGCGATGGCCGCGGTTAGTAAGATGACGAGCAATAGCGAGTCCGTCCGCCCCATTATTTCCATGCCCAATGAGAAACACAACTTCCCCAAAGTCATACGACTCTAACAGTGAAGCTTCTAAGAAGTCTGCACCTCGAAGTCCA
>SKIL01000239.1 GCA_007116425.1 Bacteriovoracaceae bacterium
TGGCCGATAGCTATAGCTTATATCTCAAAACTCACAACTATCATTGGAATGTAGAAGGTCCAATGTTTTCGACTCTTCACACTTTATTTGAGGAGCAGTATACGAACCTTGCTACTGCTGTTGATGATATTGCTGAGAGAATTAGAATTCTTGGGTTTCGTGCACCGGGAAGTTTTAAGCAATATTTGGAGTTATCGAAAGTGAGCGATTCGGAAAGAAATGACCTGAGTGCTCGTGAGATGATTTCTGAACTGCTTAAGGCCAATGAAACAGTTGTGGCAACTGCTAAAAATGTTCTGACGCGAGCTCAAGAGGCCGATGATGAAGGAACAGTTGGACTTTTAGGTGAAAGAATTAATTATCATGAGAAAACGGCCTGGATGCTAAGAAGCTTACTCGCCGAATAGGTTATTTCAAGCACTTATGTGTTAGGAGGTTTGTTCCCCCTAACACAATCTTGACAAACTTTGGTGTTATGTTAGTATTAAGTTTGTACCGATAGGATATCGGTCATAAAACTGTGAGGACATACATGCTTGAGCCAAAGTGGATTTTTAAAAATGGGAAATTTGTGGGTATTGATTGGAAACCTTCTGCTATGCAGGAAGAAACACAACTGTCCGAACACTTGGTCGAAAGCCTTTCTGATCGTAAAAAATCATCAGCTGTATCGGAATTGAATTCTGGTGAGAGCAATCCGCCTTCATTTAAAAAGGCCAGCTAAGCCAGTTATTTTTTCTTGTTTATCTCTGCTTCGTACTTGGCAATCTCTTCTGGTGTAAGAGAGTTGCGATCCATTTTTTTCAAGCTACCACGCGAGTTTTTGAGCTCTTCACAAAGGTGTTGACCCCCGTCCATCTCAACGGCCTTATTCTTGCGACCCTCTTTCATCCAAAATATCTCTTTGCCACAAAACTTACAATTGGCCATAAAGATTCTCCTTATTCCTCTAATTTGATTTTTGAAAATATCGTTTCTAGTTCATCTTGTTCCAGAGTTTCGACTTCAAGAAGTTGGGCCGCTGACTTTCTTAAAAGATCTTCATTTTCAGACAAAATTTTGAGTGCTTGATCGTAGGCCTTTTGAGTTAGCCTTTTAACGGCCTCGTCAATATGTCGGGCCGTTTCTTGTGAATATTGTTGGGGGCCAGATGCTGAGTGTCCGAGAAAGCTGTGCTTTTCTGCTTCGTAAGCAATATGTCCGAGCTCCTTATCCATTCCGTATTTCATCACCATACTTCTTGCAATATCTGTTGCGCGCGCAATATCGTCAGAAGCTCCTGTTGAAAGGTGATCAAAGATAATTTTTTCGGCAACTCTACCTCCAAATAAAACGGCCATTTTATGCTCGAGTTCACTTGAGCGCATAAGAAAGCGATCTTCTGTCGGCCTTTGAATAGTGTAGCCGAGAGCACCTATTCCCCTGGGAATAATAGAAACTTTATGAATTTTATCAACACCGGATATGGCCGCAGAGACTAGCGCATGACCCATTTCATGATGGGCGACAACCTCTCTTTCGAAGTCATTTAAAAGTCTGTTTTTACGCTCAAGGCCTGCGACGATTCTTTCAATGGCATTCGTAAAGTCGGTTAGCTCTACCACTTCAGCGTTTCTTCTCGTCGCAAATATGGCCGCTTCATTTACTAGGTTTGCAAGGTCTGCACCGGTAAAACCTGTAGTTAAGGCCGCGATTTGTTCAAGTTCAATATCATTTGCGATTTGAATTTTTCGAATATGGACTTTTAAAATTTGGACACGCCCATTCTTATCAGGTCTATCGACTAAGACTTGACGATCAAATCGTCCGGCGCGCAAGAGGGCCGGATCCAAAATTTCTGGTCGATTTGTGGCGGCCAAAAGAATAATACCTTCTTTGGATTCAAATCCATCTAGTTCTGTGAGAAGTTGATTGAGAGTTTGCTCTTTTTCATCGTGACCACCGCTCATATTGCCAGCACCTCTGGCCTTTCCAAGCGCGTCGAGTTCATCGATAAAAATAATACATGGGGCCTTTTGCTTGGCCTGTTCAAATAAGTCTCGAACTCTTGCAGCACCCACCCCTACAAACATTTCTACAAATTCAGAGCCACTGATACTAAAGAAGGTAACACCTGATTCACCGGCAACGGCCTTGGCCATCAAGGTTTTTCCTGTTCCTGGAGGGCCAACTAGGAGAACACCTTTTGGCATTCTTCCTCCAAGTCGTTGATAGTGTTTTGGGTCTTTGAGAAAATCTACAACTTCTTGGAGCTCTGCTTTTGCCTCGTCTACGCCTGCGACGTCATCGAATGTAACTTTTGTGTCTGTCTGCATATAGATTTTAGCTTTGCTTTTTCCAACAGACATAAAACTTCCACCCATTCCACCTTTTCCAGTCATTCGTTTGAGTAGAAACATCCAAATAGCGAAAAATACAAAAATCGGAACTAACCAGGAGAGCGTGTCACGAAAAAAAGTATTCTCGATGACTCTCTCATATTCAATATTATACTGTTGTAACTGTTCGACTAATTCGGCTTCGACTTTTCTAGTGACAAAATGTCGATTTTCTCCCTCTCTTGTTTCTAGTAATTCTCCTCGAATGTCGTTTTCACCGATGGTAACGCGCTCAACACGACCTTGTTCGAGGTAAGACTTAAATTGGTTGTACGGAATTTGATCAACCTGTCGAGCACCTTGAAGTAAATCTTGGATAAGGAGTATGGCCAATAGAGCGATAAAAAAATAAAAGAGGTTAAATTGACCTCCTGGAATTTTTTGCATTGAAGACATGTAAACACCTTAAAATCATTTTGACTTAAGGTAAATGATATATCGGCCTCAGCTTTGCTTTACAATGGCCGGGTGAGTATTTGCGGTGGTCAGCTTAAGTTTGCTTTGCGTTATGTGTATTGCGTTCACAAAGGGAGAGTTTTCGTATAAGTTACTAAACCTAGGTTTAACTTTTCTGTGGGTGCAAAATATGCTCGATATCAAATTTATTCGTGAAAATGTAGATGTTGTAAAAAAAGCGATAGAGGACAAAAGAGTAGGTCTGGACTTAGATGAACTACTTGAACTTGATTCTCAGGTGGTAAAGCTTAAAACGGAACTACAAGAATATCAAACCCAGAGAAATACGACCTCAAAGTCTATCCCAAGTGCTTCTGCTGAAGATCGTCCGGCCCTGATTGCAAAGGGAAAAGAAATTGGCGACAAAATCAAGAAATTTGAACCAGAGCTTCAGGCCGCTGAGCAAAAACTTCAAGAGTTGATGTGGCTTGTTCCAAATATTCCTGCTGCTGATGTTCCTCTCGGAGCAGACGACAATGACAACGTCGAAGTTAAACAAGAAGGTTTTCGACCTCAGTTTGACTTTAAACCACTAGATCATGTTGAAATTTTAGAAAAGCAAGCTTGGGCCGACTTTGAAAAAGTTTCCGAAGTTTGCGGAAGTCGTTCATACTCTCTACGCAATGAGATGGTGATAGTTGAAATGGCGATTCATCGTCTTGCGCTGGATAAGCTTTTAAGTAAAGGTTTTACCCTTGCACAACTTCCTGCTCTCGTAAGAGAGAAGCCTTTGATTGGTACAGGGCATTTTCCGACGGGAAAAGATCAAGTTTATTTCTTACCTGAAGATAATCTCTATTTGTCAGGTACAGCAGAAGTTCAATTAAACAGTTTACACAGCGGAGATATCCTCAGTGAGAGTGATCTTCCTATCTGCTATGCCGGATACTCACCTTGCTTTAGAAGAGAAGCCGGTAGCTATGGTCGAGATGTTCGGGGTCTCATTCGAGTTCATCAATTTACCAAAGTTGAGCAATACGTGATTTGCAAGGCCGATGAGAAAACGGCCGTTGAGTGGCATAATAAATTACTTGAAACCTCCGAAGAGATTGTCCGTGAGCTTGAGCTTCCTTACCGTGTGATTGAGTGTTGCACAGGGGACATGGGTGCTGGAAAAGTAAAAATGTTTGATATTGAGTGCTGGGTTCCAAGTGAAGAGAAATACCGCGAAACTCATAGCTGTTCATTATTGGGTGACTGGCAGGCCAGACGTTCAAATTTACGCTATCGCGATGCTGATGGGAAAGTTCAATTTTGCTACACGCTTAATAACACTGCCGCGGCCACACCGCGCTTATTGGTCCCATTCTTAGAAAACCACCAGAGGGCCGATGGTCGACTCTTTATTCCAGAGGCGTTGAGGCCATACTTAAGTGGTCAAGAGTTTTTGGGAAAAGTTGTTCGTTAAGAAGTAAAAGATTAAATCAGGTAGGTGAAGTTAAAGTTAATATTTAAAACTTTCTTCACCTTTTCGTTTTTTATTTTTCTCAAAAAGCTCACATCGGCCTTAATATCATTTTGTTTTTCACTCTCGTTAAAGCTGGGGGCGCTCAAGCTTTTTAGTTTGGCACATAAAGTGTAGTAATGCTTTCTTGTAAGATCAATATCATTAACTAGGTTGAAAATATGGTAATTATCACTATCTTTGATCTGCTCACTTTCTAGTTTGTTGATAAGTCTATCAAAAATTATTGATATCTCTTTTATATGAATAAGGTTAACTGTTTTTTCTGGGGAGCTTAAGTTTTCTCGACCAGCAAGAAAGTGAATAGGGTGCCTTTGATGGCCATATAGACCACCTAGACGGAGAATAACGGCATTTATGTTTGAGTCATATAATATTTTTTCGGCCCGAATAATTTCTTGGCCAGCAATAGTTGTTGGCGCAGTTTTAGATTTTTCATCAAATTCACCGGCACCTTGCTCATATACTGAAGTTGAAGAGCAGTATATAATTGTTCCTTGAAAATTTAGCTCTTTTAGTTTTTTAATAAGTTTATCTATTTGTTGAGAGTGAGAGAGCATACCAGGATTATTTTCTCGAGTCGGAGGGATAGCAATTAGAAGGTACCTTGTTTGAAAAAATTGACTGTCCCAATTTTCAGAAGCTTCGCTAAGGTCAATTTTAAAAGTTTTTATACCTAAATCTTCTAAGTCACTAAGTTTATCTTTATTTCGGCCTGAGACTTTGACTTGTTTATAATCAAGCTCTAGTTCTTTAAGAAGTCCATGGCCAAGCCATCCACAGCCTAGAATAGATAGAGTCACTTTATTCATGGTGCTTCCTTGTTTGAATGATTCTCCAAGCTTCCAACGGCCAACAAGGAAGTACTTGTCAGGCTTAATGGGAGCTTGAGTGAAATTTGATTTATTTGATTTTTATCATTTTGCAGCTTAAAGTTTGGAAAGTTCTTTAAAAGAGAGATCATTTTGTGATTATAGCAATCAACTTCACCCACAACAGTTTTAATTCCCTTGTCTTTAGCGTAATGAATCAATCGATTAAGTAAAAATTTGCCAAGACCTTTTGAGTGATAATTGTCATGTATGGTGATGGCAAATTCGGCAATCGTTGGATCTTTTTTACTTCTTACAAATCTTGCGACACCAATACCTTTTTCTTTATCGTTGAGCAGTTCAACTAGAACAAGGGCACAGTGCTGGTCATGATCAACCTCAGTAAGAAACTTTAATTCTTGTGGTGAAAACTCTTTTTTGTATTCAAAAAAACGATACCTTAAGCTCTCAAGCGAGAGTTCTTTTAAGCCTTTTTGGAGCTCATACTTATCAGATGGTTGAATTGGTCTAATTGCAAAGGTATGACCTTCTGTGTCGTGATGGTGTTCAATATAGCTTATGTTGGTTGCCTTCTCGGGCCCTTGTGATTTTGTTGCCATTTTTATACCTAGAGAAGCTTGTGATCCCAAAAGTCTTTGCCAATACCTGCTTTCTCTTTCTATCATATAATACTGCATATTTAATACTTTATTAGGGGATTTTGTTTATCCCAAGATTGCTTAGGAGAAATAGATGGTTTCTAAGGCCGAACGTAAAAAAATTCAGAAGGAAAAAAAACGTCGAAAGCGTAAAGAGCTTGGAAAGCAAAAAGAGACATTAAGCGTAAAGTATACAAAGGAACATAAAAAACTTGGTATGCGAAATACGATGATCTTGATTGGCCTTTCTGCAGTGGCCGCTGCAACAATAATTTACTTTGTTGGAAACCTGTAACTTTAGTTTCTAGGTCTTTTTTGAAACTTAACAAGGTCGTTTTGAGTAAAGCAATCTACAATACCTTCGGGATATCTTTCCTGAACTAAATCTAAGCGGCCTGACATAATTAAATCATTAAGAGCATTGCGACACATCTCATGAGTGATTTTTATTTCTATTTCTTCTCCGGTGCAGTGCTTTTGAAACTCATTGGCCGCTTGTGGAGACCCTTTAAATGCGCGCATCGAGATATCTTGGCATGTTTCACTATCGTAAGACTTACACGCAGAAATCATACCTAGACAAAGAGTAAATAAAATAATGTTTCTTAATTGGATTTTCATAATCTTTCTTATATTTAGTATTCTAAGCTCTGTCTTGATAAAATAAAAGAAAAACTCAACTGAGGGTAATATGAACCTATATAATGACGTGAATCATCTGTTCTTCTATGATTTTTTATCACCTTATTCATTTTTGGCATGGATGAAGATGGCGAAAAATCCAGAAGTCTTTTCTTGCGAAAGATTTCGCCCTGTACCGATTCCCATGGGGACATTAATTCATAGTTATGAGACTAAAGGCCCCGCTGAAATTCCATCAAAGAGAGACTTCCTTATGAGGAGCTGGCTTAGGGAATTGGAAAGGGAGAAGATAAAAGCGGTATTGCCGCCGCAAATGCCTTTTAACTCCTTATACGCTCTACGGCTCACATGCTCGACTCATATGGAAGGCTTAGAAGGGGCGAAGTTATCTCTACGTCAAAAACATTGGAATCTCATAGATAAAATTTTTCAAGCATGTTGGATGCATGGATTGGACATTTCATGTGAAAGTGTTTTGAAAAATATTCTTAAAGAGGTCGGATTGCCCGAGCAACTGTTTGATTGTATTAGTTCAAAAGAACTTAGAGTTGAAATAAAAAGTAATATTAAGCTGGCACAGTCTCATGGTGTTTTTGGTGTTCCAACTTGGGTGATTGATCAAAAAGAAATATTTTGGGGGGCCGATTGTTTGAGCGATCTGATCAGTTTCCTGCAAGGTGATGATCATTATAATACAGAAATTTATGAGAAGTATTTAAAGTTTTTTACTTAGTTTCAGCATGTTATAAGGCCAAATAAAAGGACTCTTTTACCCTATAAAATTATTTTTCTTCACAATGCTATAATGTCCCCATGGGACAAAAAAAATTAAAACCTACTCATGATATAGACTATTCAAAAAAGTTTCGTTTACTCAATGGGCAGCATCCATTTAAGGAGCAATTGCCTGAGCAATGTGTCGAGTATAGAGCTCGAACTCGGAAGAGTGGAAAGGTTTTAGTTTTTAATTTTGCTTTAGCAAAAGAAATGGGGCTGATTCCAAAAGATCATCCACATCAAATGAATTCAGAACTAGAAGCTGAGATCTTAAAAACATTCTCTTTGGTCATTATTAATGAATACGATCAAATTCACGGCCTAAAATTTCCAGAGGAAGAAATTCGCCCTCATACATATATGGCCACTAGGTATTTGCAATTACAGCATCCAAATAAGCAAGGAAAAACTTCAGGCGATGGAAGATCTATTTGGAACGGGCGAATCAAGAATCAAGGAAAAACTTGGGATGTTTCAAGTAGTGGAACAGGCGCCACACAGTTAAGTCCTGCTACTCATTTACAAAAGAAGTTTTTTAAAACTGGTGATCCCACTATTTCATATGGGTGTGGCTATTCAGAAGTGGAAGAGGGTCTTTCCACCTTGTTCTTTTCAGAAGTATTAAATTTAAATGGACATGATACAGAAAGAGTTCTCGCAATTATTGAGTACTCTAAGGGCATATCGATAAATGTTCGTGCTCATCCGAACCTATTGAGGCCAAGTCATTTTTTTGGTCCTTTAAAGCAATCTAATCATGCTGTTCTAAATAATATGTTTGCATACTATATGAATTTAAAATCAACAGACTCTGATTGGCATGATTTACCGAAAAATAAAAAACATCAGTATGATTACTTCTTAAAAAAACAAACAATAATATTTGCTGAGATGGCGGCCAAGTTTGAGAGTGACTATATTTTTTGTTGGCTGGATTGGGATGGTGATAATATCTTGATGGATGGTGGGATCGTTGATTATGGGTCGATTCGACAATTTGGATTATTTCATCACGAATATAGATTTGATGATGTTGAGAGATTCTCAACGAATATAAAAGAGCAAAAGAGTAAGGCCAAGTATATTGTCCAAACATTTTGTCAGCTTATTGATTTTATAAAAACGGGCCAGAAAAAAGGATTAGATGAATTTTCAAGTTCTCCATATCTTTCACTTTTTGATGATTGCTTTGAAAATAAGAAAAAAGAACTCTTGCTCATTAAAATTGGTTTTTCTTTAGATGAAGTTCAATATTTGATGAGTGCTCAAAATAAAATTATATCAGAATTTATCAAGGCCTATCAGTACTTTGAAAGAGCGAAGTCTAGTCTTGGTCCAGAAGAAGTTGAAGATGGAATCAATTGGAATGCTATATTTTGTATGCGTGATATTTTACGAGAACTTCCACAGCTGATGTCTCTTACGGGGTTAAAACCCATACCAGACGAAGATTTTATTAATATCATAAAGTCAAGTTATGCAACACCAGAAGATTTAAAATTAACTTCATATAAAAGGTCAAAGATTAAAGACTTTCAAGTCACTTATATAAAATTGATAAATTCTTTAACTTCTTATTATAAAAGTTCTAATCAGAGCTTTGATTTAGACAAAGAACTTCTCAAAATTACGATGAGGTCTTCTATTATTAATAAGTATGATCGAGTTACAGGCGACTCAATTACAACGATTGTTCACGAGATGATGAACAAAAAACCAAAGATGAAGCCAGATGATTACGATAAAGTTCTTAGCGACTTTATAGATTATCAAAACTTAAACCCATCTTTAGTAACAAATAA
>SKIL01000162.1 GCA_007116425.1 Bacteriovoracaceae bacterium
AAAAAAGTTTCTTCAGAGTACCTTTCTCTCTATATTTTTCTTCAACCCATTGTCGCAAGTCTAGTCGGATGGGCCTTTCTTGGAGAAACGATAAATTGGCGACTTCCGATGGTGATCGTTTTAATGTTTTCTGGTGTACTGATGGTCACCTTAAAAGAAGTTCATGAACGGGATTCCAACTGAAAGTCCCCAAGTTTTTGCATTCCTAGGGCCTTTTTGCCAAGAAAGGTAATTAAGTTCCCAAAAAATTCTCTTTCCAAAGCGCACCCAAGTGTTTTTATAACTAGTTGAAGAAGAAATAGGCGGAAGAAACATTCCATAAATAAGGCGATAATTTTTCAGGCCAAACGCATGATCATAGAGAATTTCAAACCCTTGAGGATAAATCCCGTCTGTGAAATCTCTAAAAGTAATCACTTGTAGTCCTAAAAGCGGGGTTATTGTCAATCTTCCATCGAGGGCCCGCCCGACATCGTAAGCAAAGTAAACACCAAACTTATTAAAAGAGTCCCCATTATAATTAAAAGCATTAAATGCGCGCAATGAAGTTGCCTCGGTTAAAGTAAAGCGACCATAAATCATGAGAGGCGAAGTCGGGACATCTTTTCTCACTTTTGATGGAGTCTCACTGCTCATTAGATAGGGACCAAAACCAATGGCCGTTCGCATGCGATAAATCCTCTCAGGTACATTTGCACTAACTTTCACAACAGAGCTGCTGCCATCAGGAAAAAGAACTTTTGCACTGGCCTGCTCCCGATTAAAAAGATTAGTTACAAAAGGAGGCGCTTCTCCATTGAGAAAGCGAATGCTTGGAGATAGCCATCGTATCTCTAAAAGTCCAACTTCCGCTCCAATGGGGCCACTTTGAGTTAAATGACAACCTACCGAGGCGAAATGCCCTTGTAGTCCGTCAATCTGAACATTATATGGAGCACAGGAATAATCGATAAGGGGCGCTTGATCTGTGGGGTTGGCCAACACATGAATTTTGGCCACTAATGTATTTTGTCGGAAAATCTTTATGGGATGTGGATGAAAGAGCGAAACAAAAAGATGTAAAAAGCTTTTCTCTTGATCTCGCTGAAGCATCAATGGCCTGCCATGATAGGAAACATAGAGTTCATCATCTAGGGAACTGACGTGAATCTCAAGTTTCATTCGAGGTGAAAGAATAACCTCATCTATTCGCACCCATTGAAGAGAGTCTGAATTTAAGAAGACATTCAGATCCAACTCTTCTTTTTTCTCAATTTGAATTCTAAAGTCTTGGGATGATAAAGGAAGTCGATTTTCTCCTAAGGAGACCGGCCCGAAACTTAATTCGGGCAACCCCTGAGCAGACAAGGCGCTGGCCCAAATGAAGAATAAGAAAATAAATAATTTTGCCATATCGAAATTGTATGAGAAAAACATTCTAAAAAGAATCAAAAGATGAAATATTTTCTCAAGAACCCTCTTGCCGAGCATGAATTTATTTGATCATATGCAACATATGAAACGCTTAAGCTTTGGCCCAATTTATCTTGGCGACCTCTTGATTGCTCTCTTGGTTATTCTTCCTCTTTTTATTGAAGCTGATTTACTTCGTACTGATTTGAACTTGAGATTTGCTGCTCAGCTTTCTGGAATCCTTTCCATGTCCTGCTTTAGTGTGGCGGCGATTCTCTCTATTCGCGTTCCTGGTCTCGATCAGTATTTTGGTGGACTGGTTAGGCTCTGGTCGATTCACAAACTCCTCGGTTTTTTGACCTTAGTAAGTGCCTACTTTCACATCTGGTTCATCGCTATGATTGGCCTACAAGTATCTGTTGCCACGAGTTACTCTTACCTCTTTCCCAGTTTGACCTCATTCTCCATTTGGTTTGGATGGGCGTCACTTTTACTGCTAATCATTTTCCTCTCACCGAGTTTTCATTTTTTTTCTCATTTCGATTACCAAAAGTGGAAGCAGTTACATCTCTTATCTATTCCTGCTTATTTTATGGCGCTTCTTCACGTTTTTTTTCTGACTCAAAACAAACTTCTATGGTCCCTCTATGCTACGGGCACAGGACTCTCATTTTTTTGGAGAAAAGCTCTCTCTAAAAAAATGGGACGATTTCACTATGAAATCGTCGAGATAAAAAAACTTGCCAAGGGAGTAGTGGAGATTGAACTACAACCGAAAGAAAAAGGTCTCAATTTTCGTCCAGGGCAATTTGTTTACCTCACGCCACTTGATCGCAAACTTCACAATGGATTCAAAGAGGAGCACCCCTACACCCTCTCCTCTTCTTGCCATCAGTCTCATCTCAAAATTGGAATTAAGGCCCTCGGTGATGCAACAGAGGCGATCCAGTCAATCAGGCCGCACTCTCAGGTCTTGATTGAAGGACCCTATGGAGATTTTTTCAAACGAAAGTTTCCTCAAAAAAAACAGCTCTGGATTGCAGGAGGAATAGGTATCACGCCCTTTATCAGTGCTTTTCGATCTTTTTACGATCACCCCCAAAAGCGCCAAGAGATCACTCTCTTGTACCTTGCAAAAGACGCAAAGAGGGCCTACTATTCCGAGGAGCTTAGAGGGATCACCCAGAGACAACAGGGACTTCAACTGATTAATCACTATCACCAAGAGCATGGTTTTCTCACCAAAAATTTCTTAGATGAGAATGTGGGCGATCTCAACGATATGGAAATCTACATCTGTGGACCTGGCCCCATGATCGACTTTGTTATCCCCTTATTGCTCCAACAAGGTGTTTCCAAAAAACAAATTCACTGCGAGAGATTTAATTTATTATGAACAAAATAAGCTACACCCTAACAGTTGCCTTCATAGCAAGTATCACGACACTTGCACTCATTTTCTATTTATCCGAAAATCCTTTTAAAAAACAGGACAATCAAACGCTTCTCCCAGTTATCACTAAAGCTGAACTAGAAGAACACAATTCCAAAGAAAGCTGCTGGAAAGAGATTTATGGTAAGGTCTACGATATCACCGATTATATCGCCCAACACCCCACCTCGCCTCAGGTGCTCCTAAGATGGTGCGGAAAGGAATCTACCGAAGCTTGGGAGAGCATCAGATCAGGGCGATCACATAGTCAGGCCGCCCTGCTTATGCTTGAACATTTCCTTGTAGGGACTTATCAAGAAAATGAATAAAACAACTTTTGGCCCAAAGATCATTTAAGGTAATTTTTAGAATTCAGCACTTACCTTAAGGTTTTCGTCCTCCAAAAAAGCAAGCCTCGAAGTAACTATATACTCGTCCACCAAAATATCCACCTGTAAGAGTTCTTCTCCAAGCTTTGATACTTAAAATTTTTAAATCTTCTGTCGGTAAATCAAGAAGATAGTCTCGCTCATGTCCTTCTGAAAGTGTGAAATCTTCTGGCAATTCGAATTCGGCTTCGACCTCACCTTTTATACCGAGACCAGAAAGAAGTAGTCGAGGTCCATCACTATCACTAATAAATCTCCTCGATAGGTCATATATCCCACCTGACCCCAAATCATTTCTTACAAAATCAACTCCTAAAGGAGAACTACTCCGACTTGAAAATCGCCTACTTTGATCATTTTTTACTCCTCTAAGTCTATAATCAAAGCCGATTTTTTCATAATATCTACTGTTTCGACGATCATACTCATAAACATAAAAGCCTGAACGTGCCTCAAATGAACAAGATCCTCCCGTTGGCCGATAAGACCTGAGCTGTTCATCATATTCGTAATGTTTACCATGAAATACTTTATAAGCAGAAGCATCGACCGAAATCCCTACTAGAGCAAAGCCTATAAAAAGGTTAGTAATCATTTTTTTCATAAATAAAACCTCCGAGTAATAACTTCACCTTAGTAACAAACAGCATAGGCTTGTACGATGAGATTTTTAAAGACATGTAATAATTACCAGAATGAGACACTTGTCACATATCTCTCTTATCCATAAGATAAGTCAAATGACCTATTCACTACCTGAATAAAAAGTTCTAAAAATATAACTGAAGTTAGCTACAAAATGATAATCACACGAGAAATTATGGAAAATGATAAAAAAGTTTGGAGAGAGGCCTTAGCCCCCTACACAGTTAAATCCAACACCACAGCGCTGCATCAAGTGCTCGTAACATTTTTTCTTTACGCTCTCGTTTGGTATTTCTACGGCCAGGTAATCACCTCCTCCTTGTGGTTGGCCCTTCCTTTTTCTCTACTCATGGCCATGTTCGTTTTACGTTTTTTTGTTCTTATGCATGACTGTGGTCATGGGTCACTTTTTACATCCCCAAAAGTGAACAAATTTGTAGGTTACCTGCTCGGAGTCATCACAGGAATGCCTCAATATGTCTGGTCAAAGCATCACGCCTATCATCATACAACAAATGGTAACTGGGAAAAATATAAAGGACCATTAAGCGTCATTTCAACCGAGGAATATGCAAAGCTTTCAGATAGACAAAAAACTTTTTATCGAGTTTTTCGTCACCCCCTTTCTTTTGTTACCCTTGGAGGATTTATTTATGTCCTTTTCAACCCTCGATTTAATTGGATCGTCGGTCTTATCGGGTTAGTTGGCAAAATTATCTCCACGGCCTTCACCGTATCGCTTGCTGAAGCCTATAAGGTCGCAAAGACCTGTCCTTCAAAAAAATGGAAAACTCCCAAAGAATTTCGTCATATGACCTATAACAATCTTCTCTTACTCACACTGTGGTACTTCATGATTCAGTGGCTTGGGGCCTTAAACTTTTTTACCGTATATGTTTTAACCCTCACTCTTTCAGGTGGTTTGGGTATTCTCTTTTTTACAGTTCAGCATAACTTTGAAAATTCTTATGCCTCGGATACAGAGCGAGTCAATTATTTCAAGGCCGCGCTCGCGGGAACGAGTTATCTCAAACTTCCAAAGCTGCTTAATTGGTTTACGGCCGACATCGCTTATCACCACATTCACCATCTCTCAACGGCCATTCCTAACTACAATTTGGCGGCATGCCATAAGGCCCTTGAGAGTCACTTCACCGATGTGAAAAGAATCTCTATAAAAGACATTCCCCACTCTGTGCAGTTTATTCTTTGGGATCGAGACAAAGAAGTTCTTGTCTCTGTGCCCAACTAGCTGAATCATCAACTTTCTTGAATTTTTTAATTGGTTGCGGGGGCAGGATTTGAACCTAAGCCTTTGAGAGGTTTTAGAAGGCCACGCACATAATCACTTTGACATTTGAACTCAGCGAGGTATAAACAAAAACTGTATTATGGTCAGTCTACCTTAAAATGAGGAAAATTATGAAATCAACAATTGTCATATTGTTAGCGTTAATCACATTTACAGCACAGGCCCAGCAAGCCCCTCAGTTGGAGCGAGTAACTTTTAGAGGTGACTGTGAAAGATCATTTCTAGATGCCGATATTAGAGAGTGGAATAATCGTACTGTTCTATGGGTTGAAGACCAAGACCTTACTAACGCTCTACGAGCGCATGCTCACGCACCACACGGCCCACTTCGAGATCGTAAAAGCTGTTTTATGCAATTTATGATCACTATTCCGGCCAATCACCGCCTTACTATTCTTCATCCGAACGTGACAAGTACTGACCCGCAGTGGGCAGGCGACTTTATTGCTGGCATGCTCAACTATCAAGCAGAGGGCACTCTAGTGAGAACTGTCGAGTGGAGTCTCAATAGCGCAACAGCGTCACAACATACCACCTCAGTTTCTGCTGGATCTATCTCATCAACAGTACCCAACTTCTGGGGCTCACATATCTCTAATTCAAATGTACAATCTCACGGTTGTGTCACTCGACCAACCACGGTTCCCTTTGAAGTCAAAGTTGATTTGGCCGCTCAAAGTGGCGGTAATTATGATGCTATGATCGAACTTAGAAGACTTAACTTCTATTTAAGAACTCAGCAATGCCGACTCACAAGGCCTGTACCAGCACCTTTTCCGCGTAGATAGTTGTAAATTAAACTTCGTGATCAAAGACTGGAAGAGCAAGAAGAGTTTGAACATACAATCTTCTAATGATCGTGGCATAGATGAGTAAGTTTAAATATATTTTTATTTTTACACTTGGCCTCGCTGCAATCATTTTAATATATTTTAAATCAAATAAGCCTTCTAAAACTATGCAAACTTTCCCAGAAAACGAAATATACAAACTCGCAAGTGAGAGTAATGCGCCAATTATTTTAACCGAACATAATAATAACTTTGAGCAATTTCAAAGTAGTGAGTTTTTAAAGAGTCAAAGCACTTCTTTAGATCAAAAACGCTCTAATGAGATTTATAGAGACAAAGAGTTTAATCAATATCTTTCAAAGCACACTTTCCTAAATCATCTTGACAATGAGTCATTAAATTTGATCAGAAAAAAACTACAAGATTTTCCTGATCATATTGATAGAGGTTTAGAATACTTAGAAAAGCAACACTCTGCCTTAAAGGATTTTCAATTCTATCGTTGGCCATATGTTGATCGAATGATGCATCATTTTGAAGGAAATCTAAAAGGAGTAATTTACTTACCCACCATAAAATCTCCAGATCACAAGGGTGTGATTAAGATCAATCTATCTTTTGATCACCAGTTTCAAAATATTTCTTTGAAGTGGCGATCAAAGCTACTAAAAGAGGATTTTAAGTATTACGGAGAAAATAATTTTATCTACTATATTCGTGAACACTATCGTGCCATTGCACTAGATCCTCAAAAATCTGCCTACAAGATAATTCTTTTTGAAGATTATTACGAACAGGAAGTTCTCTACTGGGGAAATTTATACAAAAATGAAAACTTGGTTGGAAATGTTTTTCTTAGAAATACAACGCCTAACAATCGTGTTTTACACCCTGGTTACGGCCCCTTTCCATCGCACAGAGATCAGCAACCGTAAAAAACCACTTCTCGAGGTGTACACCTTATGGTACACACACTTAAAGAGGTTAAATATGGAAAGTACCAACCCGAAAAAACTAAGAGCAGAACTTAAAGACTACTTAGAACTGGCGTCTAAAGAACCTATTCGCATCCAAAGAAGATCAGGGGAAAGCTATATTCTTATGGATGAGGAAAGATACTCTCAAATGCAAATGGAGATCACAAATCTTCAACGAAAACTGCTTTCCATGTCTAATATTATTAATGGCGAGACTTCAGAATACAAAGGCCCACAATCACGAATCGAGGGAGTCGTTACTAATTGAAAAGTATTTTCGTATGCTACAATGGATATGCTTGAAAAGTAAGGTTACATTTGAAAGGAACTTAATTAATGCCAACAGTTTTTTCAAAGAATGGATTTAGATTTTTCTTCTACTCAGAGGAAGGGAATGAGCCGAAATTATTCTTGCAAGCAATATAGGTCTAAAGTCTCAAGAAATAAAAAAAGCTAAGATTTTGATACAAGAAAATAAAAACCTAATTCAGGAGAAATGGGATGAGTTCGATAAAAGAAGAAAAAACCTTTAATTTTGTTGCTACAGAAATTAATTTTACCGAAGACTCATTTGAACTGACTCTTGCTGATGGAAGAAAGCTGTCTGTTCCATATGAACTAGTCCCAAGCCTCGCCAGAGCAAATAAAGAGCAAAGAGAGAATGCTGTTTTACTTGGAATGGGTACAGGGATACATTGGCCCGAAATAGATGAAGATTTAAGTGTAGAGGGTCTTATTCTTGGGAGAAGGGTTATCGACTGGAAAAAGGGTGCTTAAAAAGATTGGTTGCGGGGGCAGGATTTGAACCTACGACCTTCGGGTTATGAGCCCGACGAGCTACCAGACTGCTCCACCCCGCGATAGATGTGATGTCTAGGAGTGAGAGAATAGAGCATCACAAAAGATATGTCTAGGGGTATATTTAAATTTATCAGTACTTTATCTATGCATTTTTACGTCCGTACTAAATCCGCACTAAAAAGCTCCAACATAAATTACTAAAATTACGTAAAAAAATGTCGATAGGCCCTATAGCAACGACAAAAAACCATAATGAGGTGGTGACTTTATGGCGACATCAAAAAAAACAAAAACCTTTATTGAAATTGATACAACTCATATGAATGAAGCTCAAGTGAGACAGTTAAAGACATTAAACTCGCTGCTCGCGCATGTGATTTCAACAGATGAAGAAGGTGATTTTTTTGATGGAAGTGCTGAGGCGATGAGAATCTGCGCTGCACTCATTAAACAGGCCAATTTTCCAAGTCTACTCACTCACTCTGGAGATATTCCATACGCCGACCAAGCACTCGAGTACTCGGTCGATCTTTTACAAGAGCATATGGGGAGTCCTAAGATTGTCAGCTACGACAATTAATCTCTTCTACGTGGACGCTGTTGTTTTTGCTCAATCTCTTTTTCTTTGAGAGCTTTAAGCGTTTCAAAATAGCGATCGCGCCGAAAGATTTGAAAGACTTCGTCATCCGCTGCTGTTCCAGGCTTCAGTGATTTTTTCCGCATATTTACAGAGCGCTTAGGAGAGCGATATTTCGACGTAGAGAGAACTCTCCCCGACTCATCAAAGCCCAATTTCTTTAGCAATTGCTTTTTCGTATACAGTTCAAATCGGCCAGGAGCAAGACCATCAATTGAAAGACTTCCGATCGCGACTCTTTTAAGCTTATCAACCGTCAGGCCATTGGCCTCACACATGCGCCGAACCTCACGGTTTCGGCCTTCGGCCAAACGAAACTCAAGCCAAGTTTTTGATGGAAGATGCTTAAGAACGCGCACACTGAGAGGCTTTGCAAAGCCTTCTTCTAAATGAACACCTTGTTGAAGCTTCTTAAGTAAATTTTCATTAACAATTCCAAAAACTTTTACTTCGTAAACTTTTTCAACACCAGAACTGGGATGAATCACTTGATTGGCAAACTCTCCATCATTAGTCAAAAGTAGAAGTCCCTCAGAAAGATAATCAAGTCGGCCGACAGGATAGATTCGCTCTGAAAT
>SKIL01000066.1 GCA_007116425.1 Bacteriovoracaceae bacterium
CCAGATACTGCAAACGTTAACCCAGATGAATTCGACGTTCCTAATTACGGACAAATTATGCAACAAATTGACCAGGTTCGGTCTGGAAGCACTCGAAATTAAGGGAGATAAACTTGAAGCTATCAGATCACCTACTTGCAAAAGTCGAAAATCAAAAAGAAAAGATTGGGGAGCTTTTACTCAAGCACACCTCATTAACTCAAGAGCAATTATCCGAGGCCCTACATCTTCAAGAAGAGTCGGGCATGATGATCGGTGAAATCTTACTTAAAAAAAATTATATTCACCCACATGACATCATTAAAGTAATTTGCCATCAAGTAAATATCCCCTATCAAAACGACTTAAATGTTGATGATATTGATGAGGCTCTCGTAGCAGAAATTCCTATTAACTACGCTAAAAATCATGAGATTATCCCCATTTTAATGACGGACTACTCGGTCACCGTTGCAATGACAGATCCTTTCAATTTTGACGCGATCAATGATCTGCAAGAGATTTTTAAAAAAGAAATTCAACTCATTGTTTGTCCCCCACTCAAAGTACAAGATGCAATCAACCGAGTTTATGAAAGGGCCAATCGTAATCTTGTTGATACGATTGAAGATGAGTTTGATGAAAGCCTCGACCTTGACGGCCCAATTGATATTTTAGATGCCGGGGCCGATGAAGCACCAGTCATTCGTTTTGTTAACTCAATTATCTTCAGAGCGGTTAAGGAAGGCGCTTCAGATATTCATATTGAACCATTTGAAAGAGAGGTCATTTACCGCTTTCGTATCAATCGAGTCATGACTGAAATCTTTAGACAACCAATTAGAACTCACTCTGCGGTTAGTGCCAGAATTAAAGTTATGGCCCGCCTTGATATTGCAGAAAAAAGAATGCCTCAAGACGGAAGAATAAAAATTAAAATGGCCGGTAAAGATATTGATATTCGTCTCAGTACAGTCCCCGTACAAAATGGTGAAAGAATCGTTATGCGGGTTTTAGAAAAAACGAATACAGTTCTTAAGCTTGAAAGTCTCGGCTTTCAAGGAAAAGTACTTGATCAGCTAGATGAACTTTCAAAAAGAAAGCATGGTGTTGTATATGTTTCGGGACCTACGGGCCACGGTAAAACAACAACTCTCTTTGCTATGCTAGAGAGAGTTAACACTCCAGACAAAATGATTATTACAGTTGAAGACCCTGTAGAATACGAGATGGCAGGAATCTCTCAAATTCAAGTTAACCATAAAATCGATCTCTCTTTTGCCAAAGCGTTGCGATCAATTCTAAGACAAAACCCTGACATTATTATGGTTGGTGAGACTCGTGACCTTGAAACTGCAGAAATGGCAATTCAGGCCTCACTAACAGGTCACTTTGTTTTATCTACAATCCACACAAATGACGCGGCTTCAACTCCAAACCGACTTATCGATATGGGAGTTCAACCATTTTTAATCGCCTCCTCTCTTGCCGCAGTATCGGCCCAACGACTAATACGTAGACTTTGTGACAACTGTAAGGAACCTTACGAGCCAAATGACTTTGACCTAGAGCTTCTTGGAGTACACTCTATCCCAAGTCAAGCTCAGTTGTACAAAGCAAAAGGTTGCCCAAAATGTAGCTATCAAGGCTACTCGGGGATGACAAGTGTATGTGAACTTATGGTTTTAACCGATGAAATAAGGGCGTTGGTTTTAAAGAAGGCCGACGCGAGTATGGTCAAAAAGGTCGCGATGAAGGCCGGCATGAAATCGTTGAGACAAGATGCTTTAGATAAAGTTTTTCAAGGGATAACTTCAACCGAAGAAATGATTCGAGCAATTAATGAAGAAGAAAGCACTGAAGAAAGTGCAAAAGCTTAAATCGTAGGTTTTATATATGGCAATCTATAATTATCGAGGCCTCAACAAAACAGGAAAAGAAATTAAGGACTCGATAACAGCAGAAGGTATTAATCAAGCGAAGTCAAAGCTACGCTCCATGGGAGTTATGCTGATTGATATCAAAGAACAAAAAAGTGACTCCGGTGGTAAAGGCAGTGCTTTCCAAATAACCATAGGTCAAACGGTCAGTGTTACTGACTTGGCCTTAATGACACGCCAATTGGCCACCTTAATAAAGGCAAAAATTCAAGTTGTTGAAGCTTTTTCTGCCCTTATTGACCAGACAGACAACCCTAAATTAAAAATTGTCCTCTCGGAAATTAGGCAAAAAGTAAACGAAGGAACTTCCCTAGCAAAGGCCCTTTCCGACTACCCAAAAATTTTCAATAACGTTTATATAAATATGGTTGAGGCCGGTGAGGCATCTGGAACTCTTGAAATTGTACTTTTAAGACTCGCCGACTTCACTGAGGCCCAGGTAAAGCTGCGTAATAAAATTCGAGGGGCCATTCTTTACCCCGTTATCATGATGACTGTCGGTTTTGCTATGATGATGATTATTTTTATTTTCGTCATCCCAAAAATCACTTCAATATTTGAGTCAATGAGACGAGATCTCCCGCTCCAAACTCAAATTTGTATTTGGATTTCAAATTTTCTACAAAACTATTGGTGGGCGGTTATCGGTGGCTCATTTTTGGGATGGATCGGTTTCAAAGCATATATTTCAACCCCGCGTGGTCAGTCAATTTGGCACAGAATTGTTATCAAGCTCCCCATTGCCGGAGAAATCGTAATGATGGTCAATGTTTCTCGTTTTTGCTCAACCTTGGCCACTCTTCTTAACTCAGGAGTTCCTATTTTGACCTCACTCAATATTGTGAAAAATATCGTCGGAAATGTGCATATGAAAAATGCTATTGATTCCTCAAGGGACAATGTTCAAGAAGGGGCTTCGATGACAGCTCCTTTAATTAAAAGTGGACTCTTTCCCCCAATGGTGACACATATGATCAAGCTTGGTGAGAACTCTGGAGAGCTCGAACCAATGCTTAAAATCGTCTCAGAAAACTATGAAGATCAAGTTGACAATAAATTAAATGGAATTACCTCAATTCTTGAGCCAATTCTGCTCGTTGGAATGGGTCTCGCGGTCGCATTTATCGTATTTTCAGTAATCGTGCCCATCATGGAGCTAAACACAATTAACTAAAAACTGACATTATCGATCAGAAACATAGGTTAATATATTACTGCCTGTTATTATCAGGAAAAATATTTTATAGTTTTAAATTATCAAAATTGATAGAATGAATCTTATTAGACGGCCTAAGGAGAAAGGATGCAATCAGGATTTTACGATTTTTATAAGAAGTTTAAGGCGACTGCAAAAAAAGGTTTTTCACTTATTGAAATTCTTGTAGCACTAACCCTACTCGGAATAGCCGGAGCTTTTGTTGCCGGTCGGATCTTTGACCAATTACATGAAGGACAAGTTCGATCTGCAAAAATACAAATGAATAACCTGCAAGCAAGGCTTCAAGACTTTAGAAGGCGATGCGGGTTTTACCCAACAACAGATCAAGGACTAGAGTCCTTAGTTTCTAAACCCACTTCAGGTAGAGAGTGTCGTAATTACCCACCGGATGGTTTTATCGAAGGCGGACGTATTCCTCTAGACCCATGGGATAATCCATATGTTTATGAGTCAGATGGCCGTGAATTCAATATTATTTCCTACGGAGCTGATGGCGCTCCTGGGGGAGAAGGAAGAGATAGAGATATTTACCTCTTCGACGATGAGGGAGAAGAGTATTATTAAGACTCTTTAAGCTAAGATGCAAAAAAATGAACAACAAGGATGTTGGACAAAGCACAGATTTAAACTCTCACAAAAAGGGTTCACATTAATAGAAATTCTTGTGGCCCTTTTCCTTGTTACACTTGTCGTTGGACTTTTTGCAGGAAACCCATTTTCTACGCGAGATAACCTTGAAAGAGATATTTTTAATCTCGAGCGTGCATTAAGGTATGCAAAGGACGAGTCTTCCCTAAGAAATGCCATTGTTCGGCTTAGAGTTAATCTAGAGTATCCCCAAAGCTATATTTTAGAATATGGACCAGATGACAATTTTGTGCTTCCTCCTGAAGTGTTCGGTAGTGATGTTGCCGTTGAATATCGTGCAGAGATTGAATTCAGGGAAGAACTCCTAGAAGAGATTGATCGGAAATTTCATCGAGTCAGCGCTTTCTCTCAAGGAGAAAAGCCTTTCCTCCAGGGAGTCACTGTCATTGGAGCTGGAACTCATATGGGAAGAGAACTCATCACAGAGAACCAGTTTGCCATTCACGTCTACCCTACTGGAGAAATGGACTCTGGAGTTATTATTCTTGCCTCCGATGATGAAATTGGGGCCTTAAGTTTTGAGGCGTTTCTCGACGATTTTGAAATTGAATATATACCCATTAATCCAGATGCGAGAGGAGAACTCATTGACGTTCAATTTGATCTCGCTCAAAGAGTTTTTAATGAATGGCTTAGGTAATCAAAAAGGAATGAATCTCATTGAGGTCATGATTGCTCTCGCGATTTTTGCGATCTTTGTTACTGCTTTTATGAGCGGTCAGGGAAGTAATCTCAGAGATTCATATATGATGAAAGAAGAGATCACAATGAGAACCCTGGCCGAAGAAGTTATTAATGAGATTATTGTTGATCCCCCAGAGCTTAGAGAGGCGCTAACCCTAAGACCTGAAACCAGAAATTTCGAACATAACGCAAATTATTCTTACTCAATTGAATGGTCTAAATTTGAAATTCAAAACATATTGAATGCTCTCACCCAGGGAAACAACCAGGACTACGACCCTGAAGCAGTTTCACGGCGTCAGATGCAAGAGCGGATAAATGAACAAATTGCTTCAAATCTTGAACAACTCGTTTGGCAGCTTATGGTAACAATTACTGATAATACGACAGGAGAGACGTTTTCTATATCAACTCTCCTATACAATCAAAATGCACAGGTTAACTTTGGCAATTTTTAAAACAAATCAACAATCAGGTTTTACTCTCATTGAGATTTTAATTGCAGTAGCAATTTTAAGCTTTATGAGTATTGCCGTTTTCCAGATCACGACAGAGAGCTTTGATATTAAAGATAGTGTAACGAATGAGGACCGCGAATTTTTACAAGTTGATAGGGCCCTTGAAAGACTTAACTTAGACTTTACTGAAATCTTCACACCGCTCTACTTCTCACATGCTTACAGATCACAAAACCAACCAAATAGATTTGAATCACGAAGGGACTTTAATAGTCAGCAAGCTCAAGCACCGAAATATGAGTTCAGTGATAAGTTTAAACAGGTCACACATCATACAAGGCCTATCCCCTATTTTGAAAACCCTGACCCTTCCACTTTTATTTTTTTTACAGCATCAAACAGAAGAAAATATACCAACATAAAAGAGTCGAGATATGCGTGGGTAAGGTATGACCTAATGCCAATGACAAGAGAAGTTGAACAGCATCGCCAGGCAGGTGGCCAACGTCTTGTGAGGCAAGTGCAAGCTCAAAATATCTACTCAAGAGAGCATCGCTGGGGCGAAGTTCAAGAACAAACCTTATTAAATAACGTCCAGAGATTTATTTTTGAGTTTTGGAACCCCTCAACCCAACGATGGGTTAGCTCACTAGAGCTTCTCAACGAAAACCGATCGAGGCTGGCGCTAATCAAGGTTACACTGGAATGGATTGATCCTCTTGGAAATGAACAAGTTTTCTCAAGAGTCTTTAGACATTATTGGACTAGATACGACCCATCTATCGATGAAGCTGCCTACAGAGAGGCGGCGAGACCTCAAAATCAAAGAGGAGAAACAGATCAAGAGATTCTTCCAAATAGACCACGAGATGACTTTGATGATTTCGAGGATTAAGTCTATGCAAAAGCTATTTAACTTTTCACAGAAATCGAACCGAGAGCAAGGTATCGCTCTTTTAATGGTTATGAGCTCAATAACAATTTTGACTTATATTATTATCGACTTTACCTTTGAAACCCAAGTTAATAAAATGCGGGTTCACAATATTACAGACAGAATGCAGGCCCGATTAACGGCCGAAGCAGGACTAAATTTAGCACTCGCCAGAATTCGACTCTACCAAGAGGCCAGAAACATGTACGAACAAAGCGAGGCCATTCAAGGTATGATCGACCTATCGGTACTCGAAGACAGTATAAGAAACCCAGACTTCATGTACCCAATCCCAATTATCGATAGAGATATGGACCAAAGAACAATTTCTGCCATAAACGACTTTAATGATGACTCATTAATTTCTGGTGAACTTATGGTTACAATCAGTTCTGTCAGTGGCTTCTTAAACCCTAATAATATGCGCGTCCGGCCATTAACACCTGAAGAAGAAGAGCTACAAGAAGAAGAGCGCTGGGGAACAAGAGAGAGACAAAGAGAAGATGACGGCCCAAGCCCTCAGGAATTTACAGAACAAACATTAATCGAAACACTCGAAGATGCTATGGAGAAAAGAAGAGAGGAGGACGACCTTTTTGATCTTCGCTATGGTAATTTAGATGCACGTCTTTTAATCAAAGAAATTAAATTTTATATCAATCATCCCGATGACTTTCAAGATTCTGAAAGAGCTGAAATAGAGGCCATGTATAGGGCCAACGATATAAGACCAAAACATGCTCCACTAACCTCTCTTGACGAGCTTTATCTACTTGAAGGATGGGATGATGAAATTGTTAATTTAATTAAAGACAGACTAACCGTTCATGAAGTTTCAGTTATTCAAGTTAATGAGCTTACAGAAAATCAACTCAGAGTACTCTTTCCTGAGATCACTGAATTTCAAGTTGAAGAATTTTTCAGGTATAGAGATGGGGACCCCGAAAGAAATGAGAGACCTAGACCATTTCAAAATGCAAGTGAGTTTAAAGAGCTCGTTGTCAATCGACTTTCTATTATTAATGAGGAATCTTATGAAGACTTAATTTCAGCTTTTCAGTCTGCAGGGCTTACAATTGGTGTGGCGGGAAAGCTATTTCGTGTTCGCTCAATGGCATCATTCAACCGTGCCACCTATAACCTAGAAGCCTATATTGATGTACCAATTAAACCCCTTCCGCCACTACCACCAAGAGAAGATTCACGAGGTAGAAATAATGAAGACCAGGCACCCGATGGAGACAGAACACAAAGACCAGATGAGTTTATCGACGAAGAGGAAGAATTATCCAGAGGCCAAAGATCTGATGAAGAAGAAGAGGACACCAGACCACTTGAGTTTTTACCTCCTCGAGCTGTAGAAATTAGACGAATATAGCAGACCAAAAAAATCAACAAAGAGAAAGTTAGAAACAAACAACTTTTCTAATGAAGTTCACGAGAAATTTGATATGATTAAGTTATGAAGCATCAGTTAGCAGTAGACTTAGGTAGCTACTCAATAAAATTTCTAGAAACCGCTCCAGAGGGTAAAAACCTCAAGCTCATCTCTTATGAAGAAATTCGCCTAGATCGATTTAAAACAGACGCCTACCAAGACATGTCACTTCAGGAAGTCCAGCTGGCCATTATGGCGAAATTTATCCGCAAACATGAGTTTCAGGGTAAGATTTTGTGTCATCTTTCAAATGAAATGATGACAACTCGCTATCTAGACTTACCAATCGGGAACAAGAGAAAGGCAGAGCTCATGATTCCCTTTCAACTCGAAGACAATCTTCCATACAATCTTCCAGAAGTTCACTTTACTAATAGTTTATATAAAAAAGGAAAAGAAATTTTTGCTCAGGTTAACGTAACTGAAAAAGATTACTTTCGAGAACTTTATAAATATATGGAAGAGCGAAATATTTTACCTGCAGTTATCACCTCTGAGCTTTTCTCTCTCCAGTCTTATATTCAAGAGACCAAAATTTCTGACTGTATCTGCTTTATCGATATAGGACATGAAACATCCAAGGCATATTTCATAGACGAAGGAATGATCGTTGCCAACCATACCTCGCATATCGCCGGCAAAGTCATAGATGAAGTCATCGCTCAGACTTATAATATCCCAATTGATGAGGCCGTGGCCTATAAACATAAAAACTGCTTCTTTCTCACTGAATCTCAATACGAAAAAGTCAATCAAGACCAAAGAGATTTTGCTGAGATAATGAAAAAATCCATTTCGCCTCTAGTGATGGAACTTAAAAGGTGGGAAGTCGGATTCAGAGTTAAGTTTGGAAAACAAATTAATAGAATCTATATCACTGGCGGAACAAGTAATATCAACAATATTGAAAACTTTTTATCCGAAGCTCTTGGTGTTCCAGTAGTTCAATTCGACCCCTATGATAAGCTTCACTATGAAATTGTTGGTATTGATGAAGAAATGACAAATAGTATGGCCGTTCCTTATCTCATGTCATTGGGCCAAACCGCAAAATTAACCGCTCCGAACTTACTCCATGGTGATTTTACAGGAAAGTACACTGATAGTATCCCTCTTCATTCTTCAAGCTTTGTAGGAGCGCGAGTTGCTATATTTGCATTCATTTTACTCGCAGGGCTATGGGTGCAACGAGCATTTATTCAGCAAGATATTTCAAACCTAGATCGAGCGGCAGTCACACAGTTACAGGCCACTGATTTACAAATCCCTCGAAGAATTAGGGACCAATACAGAGTTAGGCCTGAAGTTGTTTTACGAGAAATTGATCTTAGATTAAGGAGTGTCAACTCTGAGCTAAGGGCACTAAATCGAATATCTCAAAAAAATGCTATAGGTGAATTACTTAGCTTTAATAATGATCTTCCGGCCAATGAGAATATTAATATGAGCCGAGTCTACACTGACGGGCGCTTTTTTGAAGCTATTTTTACTTCAAATCGAAGTAATGAGCTCCTAC
>SKIL01000241.1 GCA_007116425.1 Bacteriovoracaceae bacterium
AAAGCCTCGATGAACTGCTCCCATTTTTCGCACACCGGCCTTTGAAAATCTCTCAAGTGCTCCAATCCACAGTGAGAGGTCTGCATTGATTGGGTTTTTAACAAAAACTGGTATATCTACACCTTTCAAGACGTCGGCAAGTGCTTGTACTGAAAATGGGTTTGCAGAAGTTCTTGCTCCGATCCACAAGATATCAACATTATGTTTTAGAGCAAGTTCAATATGGTCGGGTGTTGCCACCTCTGTTGAGATTTTTAGATTATATTCTTTTTTCACTTCTTCAAGCCAAGGCAGTCCAACACTGCCAATGCCCTCAAAGCTTCCGGGTCTTGTTCGAGGTTTCCAGATACCTGCCCTGAAGATTTTCACTTCCTCAAACTGTGACACATTTTTCGCCACTTCCAAGACTTGGTCTGGTGTTTCCGCGCTACAGGGACCGGCAATAACAAGTGGTTTTTTTAGTGGTCCCATCCATTCAGATAAGGGTGAAAATTCGATACTCATGAAATTCCTTTAAACTTTATTACTTGAAAACAATAACTTATCGTGTTTAATTCAATTTACTTTTGTATTATTCATAGCAGAACTTCCGTCTACGTGACAATTTATATGATAAAATCAATCAGGCGATAGTTTTTTTCGATGATGTCTTAAGTTTAAGAAATTAGGCATTTTTACCGATAAGTACCTATGCAATTGAAGCGATTTTATCTCACATTTTGCCTCTCCGTCTGTATCTCTCTTGGTTTAAGTATGGAGGGTTGCGAACGCGGGCCTGCACATTTTAATCCTCGCGGGGCCGAGATGAACTCCTCTGTGGACCGATCATCTCGGGAGCAAGACGATATTGAGCAAACAGCTTCCTCTTGGGGAAGTGATCCTGAGCTTGTGAGGCAACTGACTCGCAATATGAGAACTTTTCCATCGAGTCAAAGAGTGAATGACCATATAAACCGTAAACTGAGTCCTCCTCAAACGGAGTGTTTGTCAACCGATGTTGGGCCTAGGAGAACTCCTAGTTCAGTGTCGCCTACTTCGAAGGAACTCTCTCCTGCGGCAGTTGGAGCTCGAAAAACTTTAGCGACAATCTTTCAGTCTTGTAAGGCCGTTGATACAGTAATTGGACCTCGGACTCAAAACCTTCGTGGAATTCAGAGGGCGAGAAGTTTTGGGCCTTACCGTGGAGTTGCTGGTGGACTATTGAGAAGAGTTAGTGATCGAGATCAACTTGTAAGCTCTCATGTTGTTTTGTCTCAGTTAGCATCAGATCCAAATTATCCTGGGCCACAGTGTCGAGACATGACCCAAACACCTCCTGTTTATGGTTTTGGCTCAAGATTTGGACCTAATCGTGGAGGGGAAATTAATTTATTTCAACGTGGAGGGGGTGTCTCTCCGACATCTGAACCTGCCGTGTCTATCGATTGTTCTTCCTTTATTTCGGTGGCCCTCACTAATGCCGGTCTTAAAGTGGATCCGGGAGGAAGAAATTATAGTGATATGACGACTTTGTCCTTTCATCAGAAGGCAAGAGATCCCAACTCTTGTTTAGATCGACCCAAAATGAGTGCCTCACAGAGCTTACAGTCAGGCGATATGGTCAATGTTAGCCAAAACCATATTATTATGATCGATGAAGTGGGAGAAGATCCATTGGCCATCAATCGCTTTGCAGAGTCAGGTAATTGTCAGGACATTAGGCAGTCAGATTTTGATTTTACTTATATTCATAGTGGCGCTTATCGCAATGGCTATGGGCCTTCGCGAGTTCACTCCTCTGTGAGGTCGGCCTCTATGATGTTTGAGAATTTGCGTTTAGTTGCAGTGAGAACTTGTTTAGCTAAGCTGCGAGGCAATTCTGACGATATTTCGCAGGATGAGATGAACTTAAATCCAAGGTTTGATATTATTCGCCACAATAGTGACAACCCGGCCTGTGTTTCCTCTAGCCGATCTGTACTAAGAGGTGAAGAGTGTATCCAGAGCTGTGAAAATTTAGGTAAATAATATGAAAAATATTTTGATTGGAACTCTCTTTACTTTAATTTCTACCCATCTTTTTGCTTTTGATGATCATTTGTCTTGTCCTGAAGGTACAACTTCGCAGTCTGTTGGTGAAATGATTTTGGATGCAGACTTTTCTGGAATGAGATATTTCCATGAAGGAGAGTCTGACTGCTTGGCCCAAGAAAACTTCCCGCATATTCGTGTTATTGCTGATCCTCCACAGGAAGCAATTGAAGACTACTATCATTATGAGTTAATACAAAGAGATGGAAGCTTTGCTGAAGTCAAAAGAATTGAAAGCTTAGATTCAGAGATGGGGCTTTATCGCATTCACTTTGAAGTTGAAGCTCGATCATCTCGCACAGGTAATCGTTCTGTTTTAAATGACACCATGACTTACACGTTTTATCCAAGTGAAAGAATGCGCGAAAGAAATGGGTGTGGAGGAATGATCGCCGCTCCAAATCGCTATTACCTTAAGCCTAGCTGTCTCCCATCAGATCTTGAGGACTAAGCCTCGCTAATCTTTGGGCTACCTGTTTTGATAAACTGATCTGTTGCCTTAAGCATAAGCTCTGTAAGTCCTTTTTCTGAAAGGCTGTGTCCAGCTTCTGCAACAATATGAAAGTCAGCTTCTGGCCATGCTTTGCTTAGTTCCCAGGCCGTCTCTGGGGGGCAAACTACGTCATATCTTCCTTGAATAATGATGGCCGGAATATGTTTTATCTTTTCGATATTTTTTAAGAGCTGATCTTCATCCGAAAAAAATCCTTTATTGATAAAATAGTGGCACTCGATTCGCGCAAAGGCGTCAGCAAACTCATCTTCACCAAACTTTTCGATCATTTCAAGATCTTGAACGAGTTTACTTGTCGAAGCTTCCCAAGTTGACCATGCTTTAGCGGCTTCAGCCCTTACGGCCTTATCTGAGTGGGTCAGACGCTTGTAGAAAGCGCTAACATAGTCATGTCTTTCGTCCTCAGGGATAGGAGCAATGTATTTCTCCCAGGCGTCTGGAAAGATTTTTGAGCAACCTTCTTGGTAGAACCAATTAATTTCTTTTTTTCTTAGCAGAAAGATGCCTCTCAAAAAAAGAGCTAAACAAGCCTCTGGGTGAGTTTGAGCGTAGGCGAGGGATAGAGTGGAGCCCCAACTTCCTCCAAAAACTGCCCATTTCTCAATATTGAGGTGCTTGCGTAGTTTTTCGATATCTTCAACTAGGTCCCAAGTCGTATTTTCTTCTAGTTCTGCGAAAGGGCGACTTTGACCACAACCTCGTTGGTCAAAGAGAACAATATTATATTTTTCTGGATCAAAATAGCGCCGATGATCGGGAGAAATTCCACCACCTGGGCCACCATGTAAAAAAACGACAGAAGTTCCCTTGGGATTACCGCAGCATTCATAATAAATAGAGTGAAGATCACTTACTTTGAGATGATCTTGATGGTAAGGCGTAATTTCGGGGTAAAGAGTTTGACTCATGCGGGCTCCAAAAGATAAAAGAGATAGTGTTTAACCAGTACTGAACTAGCATACTAAAAAAGACAGCAAATATGCAAAGAGCGAATATATCAAAACAGGAGATTGAGGGTTTTCTTCTCACGCATCGTGTAGATGAGTCCTCTTTTGGACAAGACGTACTGACATTTTATGGAACTGGGCATCTTGCAGGGAGATCAGTTACTTTTGAACTGATTATAGATCGGCCTCAAGATGTTTTTTTTATTGAGCGCGATAGCAATGGCCATGGAATAAATTTTTCTACTGGAGCTCCCGAGATTGGGAGACCACAACGCAAGCAGACAGAATTAAAAACTTTTGAAAAACTTCCGGTTGATGCACTTTATTTTGCAAACTCAAAGGAGCTGAAAGACTTTCGCCAAAGACTTGAGTCTAATGGGGTGAGAACCTATGAGGCAGATATTCGAAGTGCAGAAAGATATTTAATGGAACGCTTTATTTTTGGAAATATTGTCGTTTCATTACCCTCTGATTTTGATGATTCAAAACTTTTAGAGAATAATCGCCATATTAAGCTGCGAAATCCTGAGGTTCGACCCTTGCAATTGGGCTTTATGCCGAAGTTTAAAGTCATGTCACTTGATATTGAAACCGGCCAAAAAGGAGAGCTCTACTCCATCGCATTTCATCAGTATGAATATGATTTAAAGTCTGACCGAGAATTACAGTCTCAAAAAAAAGTATTGATGTGGGATGAGGAAAATACTCATGACAGTACTGACGAGGTTGTTTATTTACCCACCCAAAAAAGCATACTGGAAGAAACGCTTCGTTTAATTCAAAGCTGGAACCCTGATTTTTTTATTGGCTGGCATGTTATCGGTTTTGACTTTATGTTTTTGGAGCGGAAATGTCGTGAGTATGGGCTAGAGCTCATCATTGGAAGAAGTTCCCGTCCTGCCCGCTTAATTGAGCGCAAAGGTGTTGGATATTTTGCCGATATTGATGGACGAGTTGTGATCGATGGCCCTGTTGCTATGAGATCAGCTTTTTATCAGTTTGATGACTTTAAGCTTGAAACTGTGGCGCGCGAAATTCTCGGTGAGGGAAAGGACATCGAGCAGAGTGGGCATGAAAAAGTCATGGAAATTGAAAGGCGTTTTCGCGAAGATAAGCAGGGACTTGCCTACTACAATATTCAGGATACAGAACTTGTGTCCCGTATCTTTATTCGCACACAAATGATTGAATTTATCTGGTCAAGAGTCTGCCTTGGAGGGCTTCTTGCCGATAGAGTTGGAGTGTCGACTGCGGCCTTTGATTTTTTCTTCTTACCAAAATTACATCGCAAAGGCTTTGTTGCTCCAAATGCTCTTAATATAGAAAGAGGTGATCAAAATAAGGGGGGACATGTCTTCGGCCCTGAGGTCGGCCTACATGAAATGGTTGCGGTTTTAGATTTCAAAAGCCTTTACCCAACGATTATTCAAACTTTTCATATCGATCCATACTCTCGTCTAATTGTAGATGAAAAATTTGTGCCTTCTCCTTCGGGGGTGGCCTTTTCTCGACATCAACATATTTTACCAGAAAGGCTCACTCAATTAATGAGTGCTCGCGAAAGGTCCAAAGAGCAGGGACAAAAAGCATTGTCTCAGGCGATAAAAATCTTAATGAATAGCTTTTATGGAGTTATGGGTTCTTCTCGCTCTAGATTTTATCATGCAGATTTATCAAGTGCAGTAACTGAAAGTGCAAAGTGGTGTCTTCTCAAGGTTGTTCATTACTTAGAGAGAGAGGGGCATGATGTACTTTATGGAGATACGGATTCAGTTTTTATAAAACTTAAGGAGCATGATCGAGCAGCTCCATTTGATCGTTGCGAGCGTTTGTGTCGAAAAATTAATGAATATTTAGAGGAGCTAATAAAGAAAGAATTTAATGTCGAGTCAAAACTTTGTATTGAATTTGAAAAACTTTATAAGAAGATTTTTTTCTCTCCGCTTCGCTCTCATACCTCTGCTTCGATTGCAAATGGAGGAAGCAGTGGTGAGGGGGCAAAAAAACGCTACGCTGGATTGCTTATCGATCGAGAGGGGAATGAGCAGCTTAATTTTGTTGGGATGGAGTTTGTTCGCTCTGATTGGACAAAGTTGGCCAAAAAGTTTCAGTACGACCTTTATCAGCAGTTTTTTCACGAGGAAAAAAGTGAAGACTTTATTCGCGAGATGATTGAGTCTCTCAAGGCCGGAGAGTTTGATGAATTATTACATTATAAAAAACGCTTATCTAAGGCCCCTGAAGAGTATCAACGAAATATTCCACCACATGTAAAAGCTACTCTTCTGATTCCTGCCTCTGAGCGAAAATATTTGCGCGAAGTCATCTATGTTATGACTCGTGGTGGACCAGAGCCTTTGGGTCAGCAAAAAAATGCTTTTGATTACCAGCATTATATTGACAAACAATTGCGTCCGATTGCAGAAGTGGTCTTGAATGCGCAAAATAAGTCTTTTGACGATATTTTAACTGGAGATCAACTCAATTTATTCATCTAATAGACTACACTTTTTTCTGTCGCGAACGCTGCCCTTTCTACTTGTTGGTTGCGTGATATATATTCTTTTTTTAATCTACAAATTAGAGGTTTACGAGTGGTTTTGTGAAGCTGAAGGAAATAGTGCTGCGTGCTATCTTGCGGCAAAAGAAAGCCATCAGCGTGGAAATTTTTTGCGTGCAAATCAGTTCTATGAAAAGTCCTGTGATCTCGATTATGCCTACGGTTGTTTTCAGTGGGCCCACTCAAGACAAGATGCCGATGAGGATTGGTTTTATGAGATTATGCATAAGGCTTGTGAATTGGGTCACGATGAAGCTTGCAAGGAGTAGCAAAGATGTTTATTTTTCACTTTCTTATTAATTTTTATATCGTTGTTATTTTCACTGATGTTATTTTAAGTTATTTACCTCAATTTCATCATCATCCGTTTCGAATTCAAGTCAAAAAACTGGCCGATTATAGCTGTGCCCCGATTCGTAAGTATATGCCAAAAGATCTTCCTTTGGACTTCTCTCCTCTTATTGTCATCTTCGGACTCAAGGCAATTCAAGGTTTATTGCTCTAAAAGGATACACGCTTATGAGAGTGTTTAAGGTGTGACTTGTCAAAAGTAGTACTCTACGGTTATGATAGAATTTAAGCATTGTTAATCTTTTCAAGGATGGAAAGAGACTCATGGATTTTAATCTCGATTTTTTAGCAGAGGAAACTCTCAAGCTTACTGAAGAGCTTTACGCTAAAAGCCAAAATAAAACTGAAAAGCAACAACAAGAAAAGTCTTACGAAGAGACTTACTCCGAGGTCATCCCCGAAAATGGTTTAGACGAGGGATTGAAGTTTTCACACTCGGAGAGTGATCAATATATTAATGAGCTTTTCGACCTGGTTGCGAGATCTGAAACGAAAGAGTTTTTTGGTGCTCAAAACTTAAATTCAAAACTACAAGGAATTCCTTCTACTTCAGGTATTTTGTATCGAATAGATAATGGTATCAGCACTTTTTGTCTTCGAGGTTTTGCCTGTCATAATTTGCGTGAAAGCTTCCAAGAGCTCTCCGACCCAAACAGTCTTAGTTTTGAAAAGTTAAATAAAATATTGGGTACGGAGAATGAAAACGGAGACTTTGACGAATCTCAGGTAAGATTTTTTGAAACAGCAGATATCGCATTGGCCGAAGTTTTGGTCGATCATATGTTTCGTCGAAGGTTTCCAAAAGATGAAGAGAGTCTTTGTAATTTGGCCGATCCAGGGTTTAGCTGGTGGTACAATCGACTTGAGAATGGCTTTCAAATTTTCTTTAAATCACAGGGGTTAGAAAGAGGGCAGCGCTACAGTCAGCTTGGGCCTATGGGAGATATACATTTAGCTCAGAAGCAATTTGCAGTCTTGCAGAATATGTTTGGTGATAATATTGATAGTGAGCTGGATGGGAGAAGTTTTAAGGTCTCCTTAACAAGTGGTAGCTCAAAGCTTATTGATGATTTAATGAGTTTACTTGAATGTGGAGAATACCATTTCATTCAAAATGATTTTAATCATATTTTGGATGGAAGGGAGTCAACATCGATGTATTATTATTTGAGAGAGCTTGCTGCTCTGAGATCTTTTTGGTCGGATATTCAAAGAGAGTTGATTTAAACCTTGAGAATAATCCCTCTCGGTTATAAAATGTACTAAACTTCATATTTACATTAAAACAGGATGTTTTTTTGGAATTTTCAACTGACAGACAATCAGACTCATCACAAAATAATATGGCATCAGACCGCTTGAGAAAAGCGATTGAGAGAAATCGGGCCAAGCAAGCACGTCGCGCTGGAGCAAACTCTCAGGCCGATTTTTTTGGTCAATCCTCAAATGCGTCTTCTTCTAATCTTTCTTCCTCAAAGCCTCCTCGTCAGACTGAGCCTGCTAGTTCTTGGCGACCGCCTGGAGCAAAATCTACGGTCAGCTCTAGTCGTGCATCTAGCTTGAGAAAAAGCGTAGCGACCGCCGATCAAGATGTGGAGTTTAGCACTGATATTAAAAGTCGTAGAAGGCCTGTGTCTGCGAGTAAGGCATCCTACTTACCTGTCACGACCAAGAGAAAGCAATCGGTAAAAAGAAAAACAAAACGCGCTAAGGGTTCTGATCAAGATCTTATTCGCTATCTTGTAATTGCGGGCTGGCTTTTTTGTGGTGTCTTAGTTTTACGCCTTATCTTTTCTGGGGGAGGAGTTTGGGATTTTTATCAAAGTCGAGCACTCTTAGACTCTAGATTTATTGAGTACCAGCGCATTGAAAGCGAAAATAGCGCATTGGAAGAGGAAATTCGCCTGATTCAAGAGAGTGCTTCTTACCAAAGACAGTTGGTGCGTGATCATCTTGGTTTTATCGCATCTGATGAATTTTTAGTGATTTTTCCTAGTTCGAGATCGGAGTCTCAGGGCCAAGAAAACTCTTACTCTTTAAGTAATCGATAAATTCTTCTCCTTTGGGGCTCAACTGCACTCCTGGTCTGAGGAGTTTTGCAAAAGGTGAGTCACTTCTGACTTCCAAAACATGTCTAGACCAGTAGCGATCTGTGCGTGGAATGGGTTCAATGCGAGTTGTGTGGTGGGCAACGGGATTTTCAACGGCCATGACCACAAAATTCTCATTGAGAAAAGCAATCGCTAGATCAAAAAAGGTTTCGGGCATCCAGAATTGTCTGAAGTCATTATTTGAGTATACAAATAGCATTCCGCGATCTTTCGGAAAGTCTTCTT
>SKIL01000040.1 GCA_007116425.1 Bacteriovoracaceae bacterium
GACAGTAGACATGTCGAGAAGGTTTACAAAAAAGTCATTTGTTAACTTTCCTGGGCGATCCGTAAAAATTCCGTGATCTACGCCTTTAGAGTTTGCCCCAAGAGCTCTCATTCCCCCCACAAGTACTGTCATTTCAGGTACAGAGAGAGTTAGGAGGTTTGCTCTATCAACTAGCATTTCGGTTGGAGGCATATGAGCAGCGTGGCCATAATAATTTCTAAAGCCATCTGCACGTGGCTCTAAAACATCAAATGACTCAACATCTGTCATTTCAAGAGTTGCATCAGTCCTCCCCGGAGTGAAAGGCACAGAAACAGATACTCCAGCATCAGACGCAGCTTTTTCAACTGCGGCCACTCCACCTAGAACGATAAGGTCTGCTAAAGAAACTCTCATTCCATCTGTACGCCCTCGATTAAATTGAAGCTGAATTTCCTCAAGCTTATCGAGAACTTTTGTAAGTTCTTCTGGGTTGTTTACTGGCCAATCTCTTTGAGGAGCTAAGCGAACTCGAGCTCCATTTGCTCCACCTCTTAAGTCACTTCCTCTAAAAGTTGAAGCTGAGGCCCAGGCCGTTCTGACGAGCTCTTGTACAGTTAAGCCAGAGTTTAAAATCCTCTGCTTAAGTGTATTGATTTGGGCATTTCCAATTAAGCGATGATCGACGGCCGGAACCGGGTCTTGCCAAATAAATTGTTCCTGAGGAACATCACTACCGAGGTATCGAGCGACAGGCCCCATATCTCTGTGAGTAAGCTTAAACCAAGCACGTGCAAAGGCTTGCTCAAACTCTTCAGGGTTTTCCTGAAAACGCTTAGCGATTTCTTTATAGATAGGGTCAAACTTTAATGCAAGGTCAGTCGTGAACATGATTGGTGTGTGATACTTAGAATCATCGTGGGCATCGACTACCGTTTTATGCTCTTCTGCATTTTTTGGAACCCATTGAATTCCACCAGCTGGACTTTTAGACTTAACCCATTCAATTTCAAAAAGGTTGTCTAAAAATTGAGTTGTCCATAAAGTAGGCTGAGCAGACCAAGCACCTTCAAGACCACTTGTAATTGTATCAGCGCCTTTACCTGTTCCACACTTATTTACCCATCCGAGTCCTTGCTCTTCGATTGGTGCTCCCCCTGGCTCTGGACCGAGACAGTCATCTGGACGGTGGGCCCCGTGAGCTTTACCAAAAGTGTGACCACCAGCAATCAAGGCCACGGTCTCCTCGTCATTCATTGCCATTCTTGCAAAAGTGTCGCGTATGTCTTTTGCTGCCAAGAGTGGATCAGGATTACCGTTTGGACCTTCAGGGTTAACATAAATCAATCCCATTTGAACTGCAGCAAGAGGTTTTTCAAGCTCTCTGTCACCCTCATATCTTTCATCATCTAGCCATTTGGTTTCTGGACCCCAGTAAACGAGATCTGCTTCCCAGTCATCTTCACGACCACCGGCAAATCCAATAGTTTCAAACCCCATAGACTCAAGGGCAACGTTACCGGTAAGTACCATTAGGTCAGACCATGATAGGGCACTTCCGTATTTTTGCTTAATTGGCCAAAGAAGTCTTCTGGCACGATCTAGGTTAACATTATCAGGCCAGCTATTGATGGGATCAAATCTTTGTTGTCCACCGCCAGCACCACCTCGACCATCGAAGATTCGATAAGTACCAGCACTGTGCCAGGCCATTCTGATAAAAAATGGTCCATAGTGTCCCCAGTCTGCTGGCCACCAGTCTTGTGAAGTTGTCATCAATTCTTCAATATCTTTTTTAACAGCATCAAGATCAAGCTGAGAAAACTTTTCAGCATAATTAAACTCAGGGCCGACCGGCTTTGATTCAGCTCCGTGTTGCCTAAGAGGACTTAGGTCTAATTGCTCTGGCCACCAAAAAGAATTTGATTTCATTTTGCGGTCATGTTGCGGAAGCTCACTTCTCATTGGTGATGAACATCCAACTTGAAGCAGTGTCAAAGCTGAAACAGCTAAAACAGAAAAACTCATTTTTTTCATAAGAACACTCTCTTACTTAAAAGTTTATAAAAAGTAACCTTAAAGTAACTTGAAAAGGATATAGCAAGAGTGGCCATTGTAACAAGATGAAGGCTATTTAGGTATTAGCTAGATAAGGTAGAAATGAACCGTGAGTGATGATTGAAACCTCGATGAATAGGGCTTCTTGGAGCTTTTTTTGTGTGTATCAGAACTTTATCTATCTATAAATTGATATTTTCTATTGGCATTATAATAAGAAAATTTACTTAAAAAATCGCACTTAACTGCTTGAAAATACGACTTTTGCCTGTTTTTTTAGAAAAGTACTTGACCAAAGTGCTTAAGTTATTTTTGGGGGCTCCGATGAGTTGTTTGTCTGATAAAAAAGGTCAGATAAATGTTACTAGAACAAGGAGAATAAAATGGGCTTAAGAATTTCAACGAACATCGCATCTGAAAATGTGCAACGAAACCTGAGTCAGGTTTCAGGAAAAAGTGCTGAGAACCTCGCAAGGCTATCAAGTGGTAAGCGAATTAACAAAGCAGCTGACGATGCTGCAGGGTTAGCGATTGCAAAGAACTTGGAAGCGCAAACAACAGGTTTAAGACAGGCTTCAAGAAACGCTAATGATGGTATCTCTCTGGTGCAAACAGCAGAAGGTGGCCTTAATGAGGTATCAAACATCTTAACCAGAATGAGGGAACTCACGATTCAGGCATCTTCAGATACTGTTGGTGAAAATGAGAGAGGTTATCTCGATATGGAATACCAGCAATTAGTTGAAGAGGTTGATCGTATCGCTAATACGACAACATTTAATGGGACAAACCTATTGAATGGCGAAGTCGGTGGAGTGATGGAGTTCCACGTTGGTGCTAATGCTGACGAGAGGAACAGAATTGAGTTTGATGCCTCAAAATCAAATGCACAGGTCTCAGCATTGGGTATTAATGGAACCGGTGTTGCGGCAAAAGATAATGCTAGAAACTCTATTGAGAAAATTGATGGAGCTATCGACAAGGTGAACTCACATCGAGCAAGTCTTGGATCGATTCAGAGTCGTCTACAATCTACTGTTGCCAATCTTGATAACCAAGTTGTTAATCAGGAAGCCGCTAGATCAGTAATTGAAGACGCTGATATCGCAAGAGAGACTTCGGAGCTGGCCGCTAATAATGTCCTGAGCCAAGCCGGTGTAGCAACTCTCGCACAAGCGAATAGCTTACCAAATAGTGCAATGGCATTAATATAAAAATAAAACATGGGGGGAGGATGATATTCTTCCCTCCCCCTTTGTCTTGAAAAAAGTTATTAAATGGGAAGAGATGTGTTCGTTCCCTTCCCTTTTTAAGCCCAACCTCTCCGGCATAAAGCCGGGGAGGCTCCTTGGGCTTGAAATCTTTTAGGGGCAATAGTGTCAGACAGTCGCTCTAATCATAAAAAAATTGATGAAAATGAAATGATGGAGATCATTGGGAGTGCCATGAGATCTGGTATTGAAGTTATGGCCTGGGATTTGATCAATGATCATCTTATTAATTTCAAAATGAAAATAAAAAAAATTATTAGAGGAAGTGAGGAGATACTACTCGTTCCTGCAGATAAAGCGATGGATTGGGACAGTGTAAAAGAACTGGTACGCGGAAGTGGTTTAATGAATTTCTTTATCTCAGAGCCTGGCCTCTTGTTTCGATCGGAACTCTTGGCCCTTGAGGGTGATTTCTTGGTTATTAGATTTCCAAAGATTTGGAATTTAGAAGATCGAAGAATTGTAGACCGAATAAGCGAGTTAAATTCAATTGTTTTAGAAATAAGAAAAAAAGATAATATACGGGCATTTAAAGTATTTGATATAAGTGAGGGTGGCCTTTCAGTAGTTTTATCAGGTGCTGACTCGTATCATTTAAAAGAGGGAGATAGAATAAAGGGTGCAATTTTGAAGCTTATGGGGACGGCCGTTTCATTAGATATAGAAGTGATAAATGGTCAAAAGGTAACACCATATCAGTTTGAAAATATTCCTTATACCGGAAGGCGCTTCGGAATTCAATTTTCAAAGAGGTCAGAAGTTGTTAGTAAGTTAATAAGCGATTTTAAAAAACAGTTGGGCCCTTAGATGATTTGTTCTATTTCTGATGTACATATTAAGTCACCAGGTGATGAGAGGAGCATTCTTTTTGAGAAGTTTCTAGACTCTACACAAGTAGAAGAGTCAAAGTACATATTTCTATTGGGAGATATTTTTGATTTAATGGTTGGGTGTCACGACCAATATTTGAATCTCTATAAGAGTATTTTTGAAAATTTGTCACAGCTAGCACTTTCGGGAAAGAAAATTTACTTCTTAGAAGGGAACCATGACTTTCATTTAGGGGAATTGATGAGTAAGTTCGTATTAAAGTATGGTCTAGGATCTGCTTTTTTTCATTCTGAGGAGGCTTTGCAACTTACGATTAGAGGCAGGGATGTTTATCTGTGTCATGGCGATGACATTGAGATTGATAATCCAAAATATAAGGCATACCGGACACTCATTCGGAGTAGTCAGGTACAATTTCTTGCTAATAAAATCGTACCCTACCATGTCGTTGAGTTAGTTGGAACTGTTGCTTCATCTCAGTCTCGAAAAAAGAATAATATGAGATATGACTTGAGTGATGACAAGGTCATCTCTGATATAAGAGAGAAGTTTAGAATGTCAGCAAAGATTGTTAAGTCGATGAACCCTGATGTCGAACTCTTATTGTCAGGGCATAGTCACGTTATAGATCATTTTGAGCAAGAGGGGTTTGAGTATTTAAATAATGGATACTTCCCAAAAGAAAAAAGCTTCATCTATATTGATGAAGCTTTTAATGCATCGTTTGTAAAATTAGACTAATTTGTAAAAGTTGCGACTTGATCTTTCTAGTAATTTAGTACCACCACTGTGTTTTTTGAAATCTTTCATCTATCTACTTTTAAATTCTTCTTTTGCCTGTTTCATAAATCACCTCTATGAGTTATACAATTTGATAAACAGCTCTTGAATCTCAAAAAGAAAATCGCCCATTGTATCTTATTCTCTTTCGTTAAACTTGCTCACGTTTTCACCTCCCACCAAGTTACTTGCGTAATCCAGAGCCACACTCACATAATAAAACCTCTCTTTTCCTTTTTGAAATGTGAATATGGGACCGGTCATGGTTTTTTCCTTAGGCGACCTGAAAATCGTTAATTCGGCGATCTTTCATAAACGTATGACGAGCTTGAACATAAATAATATACAAGTTCTTATCTTTCGGATTTTTACAGTAGTAAATTAAATTAGCTTCAAGTATTAACTTCGAAAAAAATAGACTCTACGATTGATCCTGCCAAATGATTTTGCCCAAGGGTAGTTTCAACGTAATTAATTAGCTGATTAAGGATATCGACAGCGAGGTCAACATTAAAATTGCTTGCTGTATGCTCTCTGATTTCATTTAAATTATCCTCTGATTTCGGTGTCCATATAACCATATTTTTTTCGAAGCGTTTTTTCTTTACACTTTAGCTTTTGTTTAAGTTCTTGTGAGGATACACCCACACTGTGCATTCCTTGAGCATAACCTATGGCCAAATTATTATGAAGTCCCACTTCATCTTCAAGCTCCTGAATTTGATTTAAAGTTACTAAGAGAACAGTGCTGCCATTCTAATGGGTAATTATCTGAGAGTTACCAGCAACAACTTCATCAAAGGTTTAAAAAAGTGAGCTATGTAGCTCTGTAATAGATTTACTCTTAAGAGTTTTTATAAATTCCCCTCCAGCCACTAGTGTACATCATGATGTACGGTTGAGTCGATTTTAACAAAATCCGAGTTAAAAATTTGCAATTACAAGCTTTTGTAATCCATCGAATTCGAAAGGCTGACTTAACAGGATAAGTCTGCTTTGGCCTTGTGGCAAAGGTCTCAAGGAGGTCTTTGGCTCACAAGGATTGCATTGACATTGCTATTTTTTTAAAAAATAATATACCATGCACGATCTTGGCTATTATTCCGATAGGGATATTGATTTGTACCGAAACCAGATAAGTTCAATTAGTCCATATACGGCAAACTTTATCGATTATATTGATCCTAAACTCAGAGAAATTGTCACAATTTTATGCTCAAAAAATTACCTTCCCGCTTATTCATGCCAGGGGCACAGTATTGTGGAGCCTCGTTACTTGGTGTTGGCTTTTGGAGATTTAGCTCAACGTAATATTTTTAAAAAATCTCTTGAAACTCTACCATCAAGACATTGGATAAAACTCGAAGAGCTCGAGACATTAAGTATTGAAAAAATAAGAGGCAGGATTCATACTTGGCAGTCTGTTGAAGAAGAAACAAGAGGGTTTAATTTTTTATATTGCCGTAACTATAAATCTTACTGTTTTTTAAAAATTGTCATTGCCAAGGATTCACATTACCCTCATGGCGGAAACTTTTCAGACATAATGAGTTTTTATTTCAAAAAAATATATTTTGGTGCTTATAATTACTTCTTTCGTGAAAAAGCGACCAAATTATTTGCTCAAGACTTACAAAAAGCTCCCTTTTTTCTGGGCTGATGAGACACAGTAAGATCTAGATTTAGCGTTGTAAATAGTACCTAATACCAATTCTGCCAAAAATATTGGGCCGCGTCCAGGCCTTTTATTTCATCAATGATTCAATATTCCTTTATGTAATGGTAAAACTAGACATGAGGCCGCTGCCATTGTTGGTCGCTCTGACGAATGGCTTAGAGCTTGGACTTTAAAATATCACAATGCGGGTTATAACAATCTTATTAATAAAAAACCTCCTGGAAGGGCAATATATCTGGGCACGAAGAAGAGAAAAAACTTGTTCAAGACATCTTGGAACTTCAAGATGACAGGAGTGGTGGAAGGATTACTGCTGCTGAGATCGCTCAAAAAAACTTTAAACAGACCTTCAAAGCAAGGGTGGCACTTGGCCGCGGAGTTGAATATTCCTAAAAACATAACACTGATAAAACTTCCACCTTATTCATCAGAACTCAATCCAATGGAACAGGTTTTTCAGCAGTTGAGAAAAATAAAACTCAGTAATACATTCTATAAAAATTACGAAGAAATCGATCAAGCTTGCGTCGAAGCTTGGAATAGCTTTATCAAAGTTGATGGAAATATCAAAAATTAGCTCTTAGAGAATGGGCTAATGCTTACTAAAGTTATTAACCGAATTGGTATAAGTGGTCAAATAGCAACAAGGATAAGCCTGCTTCAGCCGTGTGACAAAGGTCTCAGGGATCATTTAAAGACTGTTCGTCTTAAATAGTCTGTTGGCACGAAGGCATCTTTATTGATGAAGCTTTTAATGCATCGTTTGTAAAATTAGACTAATTAAATATGTGCCATCGCTTGAGTATAACTCTGAACTTTGTCATCCTGTATGATTTGAGTTCGTGAGATTGTCTTCTTATTTTTTACATTCACATCTTTCGTGACTTCTACAATTCTATTTGCAAACTTCGCAATTTGCGGAAGGTGAGTAATAGCGATGACCTGACCTTCCAAGGAAACATTTTCAAGTGCCGAGCCAACAGCAAGCGCTGTCTCGCCCCCCACTCCCGTGTCTATTTCATCAAAGAGAAAAACTGAAATACTGTCATGAGATGATAGAATTTGTCTTAGCCCTAAAAGAATTCTCGAAAGCTCACCACCAGATGCGATATGTTTAACCTTGTGAAACCCCTCTCCTGGATTTGTTTCAGCAACAAGAGAAATTTCCGAACATCCTCTAGAGTCTAAGTTTTCACGCTTTTGGATGTTAAAAGAAATGGAAGCTCCAATCATCTTTAAAGATCTTATGCTGGCAGTTAGCTTTTTTGAAAGGTCCTTTGACGTTTCTAATCTTTTTATATGCAATTGGTTTGCAAGATCAAAACACAGACCTTTGGCCTCTGTGATTTTTTGATTAATCTCGTTAAGCTTTTGGTCAACCTTTTGGATTTCCGTGAGCTCCTCTTTGTACTGCGCATAGGTTTCAAGTACTTTTTGAGTTTCTCCCCCAAATTTGCGCTTAAGTTTTTGGTACCTGTCGAGTTGATCAATGATTTCTTCGTATTCATTTTCATCAAACTCTGTTTCTAAACTTCTAGACAATTCGTAGCAATAATCTTCGATTAAGACTTTTGCACTCTCAAGAGATTCATGACTGAGGCCATCAACCTGAGGGATACTTCCGGCCGTTTTGATAACAGAGTGAAGAGAGCTTAAGATATTAAATTCATCATTTTCAGAAAGTAGGTTTAAAACATGTTTTGCTGTAGTTTGTTGTTTGTGCCAATTTGAAATAAATTCTTTTTTCTCAAGAAGTTTTTTTTCACCCTCAACTGATGGCGAAAGACTCTCAATTTCATCAATTTGAAATTTTAAAAAATCTTCCTTTTGGTTTATGTCGTGAGAGAGGCCCTCAAGCTTGGTTTTTTCTCTTTGAAAATTTGTAAGCTCTTGAAATGCAGTTTGATACTTTTCAAATAAACTTTGATTTTTGGAAAAATTGTCAAGAAGTACCAGCTGGTAGTCTTCGCTGAGGAGCTTTTGGTTTTCAAACTGGCCAACTAAATCAATATATCGTTTAGAGAAATGAGAAAGAGTAGATAGCGGACAGGACTGAAAATTTAAAAATGCTTTTGAACTTTCTTGAGGATAAATGACTCGCTTAACGGTAATTTCAGAACATTCAACGGGATGA
>SKIL01000199.1 GCA_007116425.1 Bacteriovoracaceae bacterium
ACAAAATTCTCATTGAGAAAAGCAATCGCTAGATCAAAAAAGGTTTCGGGCATCCAGAATTGTCTGAAGTCATTATTTGAGTATACAAATAGCATTCCGCGATCTTTCGGAAAGTCTTCTTTTGTGCGATGACTTAAACCTCGGGTTTGCTCTTGATCAGTAACTGCTAGCTCAAGCTTTAAAACTTCTCCATCTGGAAAGCTCAATTCTCCTCTTATTGCAGGGTCTGATTGAGTTTGGCATGATGCAGCTAGAACTCCGGCCAAGCAAAGTAAGCTAAATTTGAGATTTTTCGTGAGCTTTTGCTTGAGATAAGTTATAAAGATGGGCGTTAATTCCATGACAAACCTTTATTTTAAAAGAGTTTTAATTCTAAACCTAAGCTGGAGTTTTATCAAATGGCCCAAGATCATCCCTTAAGTGCACTTATGAGAACTCATCACTGTGGTCAATTGCGTCGTGAAGATGTTGGCCGAGAAGTTATTTTATGCGGATGGGTAAACAAGTCTAGAGACTTGGGGGGACTCTATTTTATAGATATTCGAGATAAATTTGGTGTCACTCAGTTGAGTTTTGATGACTTCAAGGGAGATCGCAATATTTTAAAAAAATGTGCGTTAGAGTCTGTAGTTAAGGCCGTTGGAAAAGTTGTTGAAAGGCCGGCCGAGGCGCAAAACTCTCAGATGAATACAGGTGAAGTCGAAGTTGCAGTGACTGACTTAGAACTTCTTGGAAGTTGTGATGTTGATTCTCTCCCATTTCTTCCGTATGGAAAAATTGATGTCACTGAGAACCAACGATTAAAGTATCGCTATCTCGACTTGCGAACCGAAAAGCTGCAAAGAGTTTTAAAGCTTCGCTCTGATGCCGCTCAAAAAGCGCGTAAAACTCTTCATGAGATGGACTTTATTGAGGTTGAGACTCCTATTCTTTATAAGTCTACACCTGAAGGTGCACGAGACTATGTTGTGCCTAGTCGAGTTCACCCAGGACATGTCTATGCACTTCCTCAATCGCCCCAAACTTTAAAGCAACTTCTCATGATTGGTGGTACAGATCGCTATTTCCAGCTCTCTCGCTGTTTTAGAGATGAAGATTTGCGTGCTGATCGACAGCCTGAGTTCACTCAGATTGATATTGAAGCTTCTTTTGTCACTTCTGACTCTATTAAGTATATTGCAGAACAATTGATGAAGAATATGTTTAATCTTGATGATGGTTTTACGCTTCCAGCGATGAGTTATGCTGAGGCCATGCGCCGGTTTGGAAGTGATAAGCCAGATGTTCGATTTGGCCTGGAGCATTTAGATGTAACATCAGTTTTTGGTGAAACAGACTTTAAGGTGTTTAAAAGTGTTTTTGATGCAAAAGGACTTATTAAGGCCATTTTTGTTCCGACAGAGCTGGGGAGCTTTTCCCGTAAAGATGTGGATGGATTAACTGATGTTGTGAAACCATATGGTGGAAAAGGTGTGGCCTTCTTTAAGCAAGAGGCTTCCGAAGTTACTGGAGGCATCAGTAAGTTTATTACACCCGAAATCCTATCTCAGCTCCAGGACGCATTAAAACAAAGTAAGTCTGATAAGTCAGAGAGTGGAACTTGGCTCTTTTGTGCAGATCCTAACTTTGAAGTTACTCATGCGTGTGCCGATGCTCTAAGACGTCACCTCGGAAAAAGCTTAAATTTGAGAAAGGAAGGTTATCACTTCTTGTGGGTGTATGACTTTCCACTATTTGAAGATGATCCTGAGAGAGGTAGACTAGCGGCCAAGCATCACCCTTTTACAATGCCTAAGGTTAGCGAAGTTGAGAAATTCCTATCCTCTGATCCTTCATCTGAAGAGTCGCGCCAGATTTTGGCAGAAATGCCGGCCGAAGCCTATGATGTTGTTTGTAATGGTTATGAACTTGGTGGGGGATCAATACGAATTTATCGCCAAGATATTCAGCATAAAATGTTTCAGGTTTTAGGGTTTACTGAAGAAGAGGCCAAAAAACAGTTTGGATTTTTTCTTGAGGCCTTACGTTATGGAACTCCTCCTCACGGTGGGATTGCCTTTGGATTAGATCGCATTATTATGCTTTTGGCACAGACCGAGAATATTCGTGATGTTATCGCTTTTCCAAAAACAACGACTGCTTCAGATTTGATGTCGAGCTCTCCTTCTGTTCCGGCCCAGGAGCAGCTAGAGGAATTACATTTTTCTTGGAATAAGAAAGACTAATTAAGCAGCTTCGTCATCTTCGTCTTTATTTTCAGTCTTGTTTTCATAAGAGTCGGCGACTTTGACTTTACTATGATCATTACCGGCCAGTTCTTCAAAATTGAGATCAAGCTCTAATTGCAGGTCTTGATCTTCTGGGTATTCCCGGCCATGAAGATTCTCGCTGGATTCATTCATAATTTCGTCATATTTTCTGACATAAAATTCCATCTGCTCTTCTGTGATAATCTCTGTCTGTGACAAGAGGTCACTCAAGCTTTTTCTTTTTCGATTGAGTAAAGGCATGGCCAGTGGAATGATAAAAACAATGGAAATAAGGTGTCCAACTGTACGCATAAAGCTTTCTTTTAGACTTAAGTGTAGCTCTCCTGTATTCACAAAATTTGAGCTATACACACTGAGACCCATAAAGTGTTTACCCGGAGTTTTTCCTTCACCCATATAATATGAAGCTTGGAAGTAGCCAAAATAAATAATGATAAAAGTAACGCCCGCAATATTTCCCATATTTTGCTCTAGCATAAATTGAGTGGAGTATTGGAGCTGATAATAAAAGGTGCGTAGAAAATTTTGAAAACTAAAAATGACGGCCTTATTAAGTAAAATAATACACATCAAATCTATCGCGAACGCCCAGGTTCGCTTTGAAAAAAGTGAGACCCTTTCTTCTTTTGTGGGCCTTAAAGAGCTTTGAATGTCATTAAATATCTTTTTTTGATAAGGTGCCATCAACCTCTTATCGGTAATTGAGACAATCTCTTGAGTTTTCCAGGGGTTTGAGAGTGAGTGGGCAAAAAACTCAGGAGGAGTTTGATGCCCATGTAACAGCTTGTTATTGTAGATGTTTTTGAAAGTCATGAAGCTTATTAAGCGCTTCAATGGGAGTCATTTTCATCAAGTCGAGCTCTTTGAGATCTCTTTCTAGTTTTTCCAAATGCTTTGGTTTTTCAATCTTTGTTTGAAGAATTTGTTCGGCCGGCATATGAAAAAAGGACAATTGCCCATTGCTTTCTTGGGGTTGAGTTGAATCGCTCGTAACTGGAGATTGACCACTTTTTTCAAGTGAATGTAAAAGTTCTGATGCACGACCTAAGATGTTTTCTGGAAGGCCTGCGAGTTTAGCGACGTAAATACCAAAACTTTGAGATGCTGGCGCTTCGATGAGACGATAGAGAAAATGAACATCATCGCCGTCATTTTGTGTTTCAACCGTTAGATTTTTTGCTTCTGATCTTTGGTCAATAAGGTCAATTAATTCATGGTAGTGGGTTGCAAAGAGTGTAAAAGCGCGAGTCTTATCTATTAAGTGCTCAACAAGTGCCCAGGCGATCGAAAGGCCATCATAGGTAGATGTTCCTCTCCCTACTTCATCGAGAATAATAAGAGATCGATCCGTTGCATGTCGAACAATTTCTGCCGTTTCACTCATTTCAACCATAAATGTTGATTGACCTTTTAAAATGTCGTCACTCGCTCCCAGTCGGCTAAAGAGATAGTCACACAAACTCATTCTTGCTTCGGTTGCTGGAATAAATGATCCAGTCTGTGCGAGTAGTTGGGCTATGGCCACCTCTCGCATAACCGTTGTTTTTCCGGCCATGTTTGGACCAGTAATAAGGCCAAAAAACTTCTCGCTCGTAAGATTCAAGTCGTGAGTTACAAATTGATCTCTAATATTTGCCTTAATAAGAGGGTGCCAAAGTCCTTTGAGCTGAAGCTCTTTTTCTTTTTTAAAGTCATACAGCTCAGGCCTTTGAAAGTCTTCTTGACGAGCGGCCCAAGCAAAACTGTGTATCAGGTCGATCGTGGACAAGCTTGTAGCTAGGGCTTGAATGGCCTCAGCATTAGATGCAACTTCACTGATAATACCCTTGAAGATTTCACGTTCAAGTTTTTCTAATTTTTCTTTTGCTGTGATCATTTCCTTTTCAAACTCATTAAGTTCTTCAGTCGTATACCTTTCAGAATTGACCAGAGTCTGCCTTCTTTGAAATGATGCTGGGACTTTGTCTGAATGTGTTTTTGAAACTTCGATGAAATAGCCGGCAAGGTTATTTGATTTAACTCTTAGTTTTTGAATTCCTGTTTCTTCTCGGTAGCGTATTTCAAGTTTTTCTAGCTCTTCGTTGGCGCTATAGGCTATTCTCGCCAGTTGATCGCGTTTTTTTGAAGCTTTTGGGCGAATAAGATTTCCTTTTTCAAGGGAAGCTCCAATCTCATCATTGATAGTTACTTGGATTGTTTTGGCAAGCTCTACTAATGTCTCTCGTTGCTTTTTTCCTGGAGGTGTCGAAACACTGAGTACGCGTTTCGGAATTTCGCAGTAGAGCTGCTCAAAAACGTTAATCGCGTGAGCAATATTGAGGAGGTCTCCAGCGTTGGCCTTTGCTGTACTTATTTTAGTCAAAATACGCTCGAGGTCTCGAATTTCTGAAAGCTCTTCTCTCGTATTTTCTAGAAGATCAGTTTTCTTTAAGAAGTCTTCTACTGCATCTTGTCTGGCATGAATAAGTTTTAGATCAGTTAGAGGTTTTGACAAAACTTCTTTAAGTTTTCGTGAGCCCATGGCCGTTTGGGTTTTATCCATAAAGCCCAATAGAGAGTCTTTGTATGAATCCCTAGACTTTGGAAAAATTTCAAGTCCTCTCAAGGTGTGAAGAGTAACTTTTAGGTGGCCATCTCTACCGATAAATTGAAAAGGACGAATTTGTAGATAGCTCTCACTTTTTTGAGTCGAGCAAATATAGTAGCAAAGGGCTCCTGTGGGCGAGAGAACCTCTTTGTGCATATTGAGAACTTTATCTCGCTTGTAGCTTGGAATAATTTGCTCGAGGTAAACGGCCGAAAACTTGGGGTCAAAATACTCTGCTGAAAGATGAGTTTTAAGCGTACCTAAAACTTCTAAACCATTTTTTAATTGAGTGTGCCGAGGATTTTTATCGTCATCCCATTGGCCCATATAGGCGATAAACTCTTTTGGTGAGTATTGAAGAAGCTGGTCTAAAAACTCATCAAAATCTTTAAAGCGATGACCTAAAAAGTGTCCAGTTGTAAAATCAATAACGATTAAATAATAGTGATCGTTTGAGTAACTGGCAGAGGCCATAAAGTGGTTATCTGAAGACTGAGTTTTTTCAAGATCAAAAGGCATTCCCGGACTAACAATTTGAGTGACCGCTCGCTGAACAATACCTTTTGCTTCTTTAGGGTCTTGAACCTGTTCACAAATGGCCACTTTAAGTCCTGCCTGTGTCAGTCGATCGATATAGGTCGAAGCTGCGTGGTGGGGAATTCCGGCCATGGGAATAGGGAAGTCTCCCAGCTTTCCACGGTGAGTTCGGGCGATATTGAGTATCTTGGCCGCTTCAATTGCGTCCTCGAAGAAAACTTCGTAAAAGTCACCCATTCTAAATAAAAGCATTGTTTCGGGATGTTGTTTTTTGATGTGATAATACTGATCCATCATGGGCGTGAGCTTTATTTCGGCATCGACAATTTTTTGCAGGGTCTCAAGACTCATACTTTTCGGTCCTTGAAATGAAGTAGAATTGTCGGACTTTATCATGTGAAATTGTTTAACGTAAAGAGTTATAACTTGAAAGATTTTCCATTTTAAATCTAAGTATTTAGAATTATGAGGATAGTGGGGCGAAAGAGTAAGATGATGTTTGCGTGAAATTGACAATAATATCCGCTCGATTGACCGATCAGGTGTTATAATATTTCTCTTCTTGCTAATCTTATGAGCAAGAAGCGACAGGGGACGAATGCGCAAGTATAAACATCTTCTTGTAATTCTAATTTTTAGCACTGCCTCATTGGGTGTTAGCTTCTACGCTTACCTAACGGCCGAGGACGTGGTTGAGTTTCACTTTTCAGGTCTGGATGCTCAAGTCGCTAATGATGGGCTCCAAGATCAAAGTTTTTTTAGTAACGGAAATTTTTTTCAAATTGAAGAGGGGCTTCCTCGTATTTCAATAGACTTTGATGAGTTGGTTATTAATCAGGCCAACCAAACGTCATTATTTTTGCGTCCACAGGGTGAAGCCTACACAGATTCTCAAGAGGTAATTTATTATGAGGCCAGACGAGGTCACCTTCATGAGGGTGAGAACCGGCTCAATTTGATGGATGAAGTAAATCTTAAATTCGAAAATTCTGAGCTTGATGCTGACAAAGTTGTTTATAGTATTAATAAAGATTTGATTGAGGCCTCAGGCTCGGTAAAAACTCAAAATTACAATCCTGAAACTCTCGACCAAATTCAAATTTGGGCAAGTCGTCTGATCTCCTGGCCGAGATTAAAAAGAAGTGAATATTCCGGACAAGTCAGAGGTAAAATTGAGAGAAGGAGAGTCTATGAAGAGGCGGTTGAGTTTAGGTCTGAAATTCTCGAACTTGACTTAAATCAACAACTTGTCACCTTGAATCAAGATGTTGTTATGGAAAAACAGCAACTTAATGCCAGAGCTCACCGGGGTGAAATATATTTAGAAAACTATAATAAAAGGCTCAAGTATTTTGCTCTTTATGACGATGTGAAGTTAGAAGAACAGGTGATGTTGAGAGGTGAGTCCTATACTCGGTTGGCCTTTGCTGAAAAGCTTGAAGGGATAATGAGTGAAGAGAGGCTTATTCTCACGGGGTATCCGAAAGTTTATCAACGCGATGACGTAATTAAGGGAAATCGGATTGTCTTGCGTGAAAATAATGAAGTTATTGAAGTTGAGGATGCTCAAAGCCAGTTTATTATTCGATGAGGTAAAAGTTTGGAACAGTTAGCATATTTAGAGGCGAAAAATCTTAAGAAATCCTACTCCGGTGTTTCTGTGGTCAAAGACGTGAGTGTGCGAGTTGAACAGGGAGAGATTGTTGGGTTGCTTGGTCCTAATGGGGCAGGAAAGACGACTTCTTTTTATATGATCGTGGGTCTTGTTCGCGCCGACAAAGGGGTTATTTGTTTAAATGATAAAGATGTAACCCGCGAGCCTATTCATGTGCGGGCACACAATGGCCTAGGCTATCTCCCACAAGAGGCTTCAGTCTTTCGCGATTTAAGTGTTTCGGAAAATATTGAAGCGGTTTTAGAAAATAGACGTCTTCCAAAAACGAAAAAGAAAAACTTATTGGATGGGCTGATTTCCGATTTTGGTTTAAATCATATTCGAAACTCGCTTGGCTCGGCGTTGTCTGGTGGTGAGAGAAGAAGAGTCGAAATTGCTCGAGCGTTGGCCTTAGAGCCAAAATTTGTTTTGCTAGATGAGCCTTTTGCTGGTGTTGATCCTCTGGCAATTAGCGATATTCAAGAAATTATTCGTGGGCTCAAGGCCCGAAATATTGGCGTATTAATTACTGATCACAATGTGCGCGAAACGCTCGGAATTGTTGACCGTGCTTATATTATGAATAGCGGAGAGCTTTTAGTGAGTGGCACTCCAGATGAAATTGTTCAAGATGAAAGGGCAAAGAAGTTTTATCTTGGTGATCAATTTAGAATGTAATTGATGAAAAAAGGTGCATTAAATGGCAATTAAAATGAATCAAGGTCTAAAGCAGAGTCAAAATCTAACAATGACTCCACAGTTGCAACAAGCGATTAAGCTGTTGACGCTGACGCATTTAGAGATGACAAATGTCATTGCCGAAGAAATGGTCGAGAATCCTATGCTTGAAGAGCTTGGGCCTTCAGACGATGAAAGAAACACCGATGAAGACTATAAACTCGAGCGACTTGAAACTCAGAATGAAGAAGTAAGTGCTGAGAACTTTCAAGAGGAATCCATCGTTAATAAAGATGACTTTGACTGGCAAAGTTATATTGAAAGTTATGAAAACTCTAACTCTTCTCAACCACCTTCAATGGCCACGCCTGACTCCGAAGATGCGCCTAATTATGAAAATATGGTTTCGCAAGGACAAACCCTGGCCGATCACCTCGAATGGCAATTGCGAATGGAAGATCTCTCACCATTGCAGTTACAGTTTGCGGAACTTGTCATCCACAATATTAACGATGATGGATATCTTGAAGTGGCCTATGATGAGCTTTATTCTCAAACGGACCTAGCAAAAGAAGACTGTGAAGAACTCATTGATAAAATTCAGCATCTTGACCCTGTCGGATGTGGAACGACTAATTTAAGTGAGTGTCTCATGGTTCAGGCCAGGGCCGCTGAGGAGCGATCACCGCTGCTCGAAAGACTTATTTGGGATCACCTTGAGGATTTGAAGCGTCAAGACTTTAAGCTTATTAGTGAAAAAACGGGTGCGAGTGAAGATATGGTTAAAGATACGGCCATGATTCTTCAAAACTTTCACCCTCGTCCAGGTAGACTTGTAGTCAGCCAGGAAACTCACTACGTCGTACCCGATATTTATGTAAAAGAAGTTGGTGGAGAGTTTGTACAGCAAGGCACTGGTGAGAACGTCATTGGTGCGGATATCG
>SKIL01000062.1 GCA_007116425.1 Bacteriovoracaceae bacterium
TGAAGCTCTCCGTTTCCAGAAACGTGGAACCTTTCTGAACTGTTTATCTCTCGAAGAACTGAACTTGAATTAAAATTAATCTGTAGTGTTGCACCTGCAATAGGATCCTCTAAAGTCCCTCTATTTGAAATAGTGACCAGTTGAGAATTAGCGTTAAAAGAAAACCCCCATGAGACTGCGACATTTGAGGCCGACACATCAACACCAGTCAAATAGGCACCCTTTCCTTCGAACTGACCATCATATTGAAAACTTACGGTATAATCAAAAGAAATGACTGTCATTCCCAGACCATTCTTATATTCAACTCGATAAGTTTGGGCCCGTGGAACAGACCAACCAGACATTGAGTAAAACGTCGCTTGGCCATCTTCATTATTAGGAAGAACAGAAATAGGCTGCATATAATCATTATTCATAACCGGCCGACCGGCATCCACAATCTCCCAGACTTGCTTTCCAAAGGCAATAAGTCTTTCAAAAGACATAATCACTTGTCCTAAAGAAGCGGGATCAAACTTATTATCAACGATCAAATCCTGATCCTCTAGTCTTGTAACCGTGATACTTTCGATTGTGTAATAATCTTCATCGGCCTTATCAAGGCCTAGATCATTGGCATTGCTCAAAACATCTTGAGAAAACTCGAGAGAAAGAGAGTCACCAACTTGAAGTAAATTAAGCTTCTCATCCTCAGGGGTCGGCACGGCATACAACGAGGCCGAAAAGAGACCTGTAAACAGTAGAGAGCTCAACATAGCTTTGTGAAATTTTGACATAATATAGGTCCTCCAAATAAGTAACTCAAATTAAACTTATGGAGAAACACAATAGGATGGACAAAACGAGAAATCAATACAATGGACTTGACATTTTCTAACACTCACAATGACGATCCAAACACAAAAAAAACTCTGAATACTTACTCCCACTCATTAAACTGAAGTAAAAACTGACGTTTAATTTCTTGTTCCATGGAAACTAAATCTTTTGAAGGCAAAGTAATCCGTAAAATTAATTGCAACTCATCTTTATCAACAAAGTGTAACCTGACTCTAGGTTCTACTTTTGGAGTTTCTAAATTTGCCCGACTTTGTAAACGATCAACGTAACGACGAGCTTGCTCTAAATGAGGTCCACATACCATTTGAGAGACTTCCAGCAAAACTTCTTCTGCGCGCTTCCAGTTTGCCTTATAACTCATAGGAACAATAATTGTATGGAGAACAAACTGACGTAAAACTGACTCATTTATACTCGGCTGAGTGACAAAAAAGGAGTTAGGAATCGTCACAATTCTTCCAGTATAATGATTAGTCGAAAGGCCAGGGCCAACTTCCATAACTTTTGTCGCCAGAACAGTCCTGTCAATAACATCACCACGGATTTCACCTACATGAATGCGATCTCCTATCGAACATAAGTTCGTCGTCGCCTTGAAAATACCTCCAGTAATGCACATGATGATTTCTTTTGTTGCGATCACCATGGCCGCGGCAATAGCAACAAAAGAAATTGCCAAAGCACTCAATTCTTGAGACCAAATCAAAACCAAGCTAACAAAAAAAACAAACGACAAAAGCGAGTTGGTATTGACCATAATTCGCCGTTTATTTTCACGAATTAGAGTTTTAGAGCGGTTGAGAGCACGAAAGAAGAACATCCGAATAAGAATTAAAGTTACCAATACACCTAGAGTAAACAAGAGCTGGCCAAAAAGTACCTCACTCTCAAACTCTAAAGGGCGAAAAGCAAATAAAGTAGATAAATCCAAAACATTCTCCATATTATCTTGACTTACGCAAAACTTACGTACACAATAAAAGTATGGCACTAACAAAAAAACAAAAAGATGTTTTAGACTTCATTAGTTTCTACACACACTCTCATGGCGTTGCACCGACTCAAAAAGAAATCAAGGAACACTTTGGCCTTAAATCTTTTGGGTCGGTACAGCGCTATCTTAAATATCTTAGCGAGGCCGGACATATAGAGCAAGATTGGAATGCAAAGAGGGGCTTAAAAATTACAAAGCGTCCTCCAATCAATCAAGGTGAAAATACTCCTTCATCAAACACGGTTGAACTTCCATTATTAGGAAAGGCGGCCGCTGGAATCCCTATTGAAGCAATTGAAAACCCTGACAGTTTTGAAAACAAGATTGAGGTCCCACTCTCTTTAATTAAGACCAATAGCTCTCACTATGCACTTAAAGTACAAGGTGATTCGATGGTTGATGATGGAATCTTTGATGGAGACACAATTATATGCCGATACCAAAAGACGGCACAAAATGGTCAAACTGTTGTTGCTATTATCGATGGAGAGGCCACTGTAAAAAAATACTATCAGTTTAAAGATCGCCTAGAGCTTCATCCTGCAAACCCCTACCTCGAACCTTTTGTTTATACCAACTCAGATATCCAAGAGTTAGGCATTGAAATCACTGGGGTCGTTGTCGCTCTCTACCGAGACTATTAGAAGATACTCATTTTCATGAGCTTAGAAACTCCTCTTGAAAAGACATCCCAAATTAAAAAAATTATTCATCTCGATATGGATTGTTTTTTTGCTGCAGTAGAAATGAGGGACAACCCTTCTCTAAAAGGTCATCCCGTCGCAATCGGAGCCCCTCCAAGCAAGAGAGGAGTACTCTCAACATGCAATTATGAAGCAAGAAAATATGGTTTAGGGTCGGCAATGTCATCCTCTATGGCGATAAAAAAGTGCCCACATCTTATCCTTATTCCCGGCAGGCACCATGTATACAAAGAAGTTTCAAATCAGATTATGGGTATTCTTGCTAAGTACGATCTACCACTCGAAGTATGCTCACTAGATGAAGCTTATATGGATGCCACCCAACTTTTAACTCACAATGGAAGTGCTACACTACTAGCAAGAGATATTAAGAAAGAAATTTTAAAGCAGACACAACTTAATTGTTCAATCGGAATTGCTCCAATAAAGTTTTTAGCAAAAATTGCAAGCGACTGGAATAAACCAAATGCCATTACATGCATTGGTCCCAAGGATGCCCAGGGTTTTATAGATAAACTCTCTGTTGGAAAAATACCAGGAGTTGGCCCAGCTACACAACAAAAGCTAACGAACCTAGGAATCCATACCTGTTTTCAGCTCAAAGAATATGGAGAAGTGAACCTTATAAAAAAGTTTGGAAAATTTGGTCACAAACTCTTTGAGTACTCAAACGGAATAGACAATAGAGAAGTAAAGACAAAAAACATAAGAAAAAGCTTAAGCTGTGAAACAACATTTGATAAAGATTTAGAGGACATTGATAGCATTTCACAAAAACTAAATGATCTATATGATGAACTCATGCTCAGACTGTTTCATTACTTTCAAAAAAGAAGCTTAGCACAACTCACTCTTGAAGAATTAAGTCAATTAATAAGCGGTATATTTGTAAAAATTAAATTTGGCGACTTTAAGACGACAACAGTATCTCACTGTTTTTCAAACGCATATCCAACAAAGCAGCTATTTGAAAATAAAAAGCTTGCAAGAAAACTGCTTTTAAAGCTACTCCAACAAGGAATTGATAGATCCGAAAAACCTGTACGACTAATTGGTCTTGGCGTAAGATTTAATTACGAAAAAATAGAAGACCTCTCAAACCATGACCCATCTGCCATCTCTCGGCAAATGAACTTGTTTGAAATAGCGAGTCTAAATGAAGTCATCAATAATTGAATTAATAAACCAGCAAGCAGATTCTCATTATGCCTTTTTATTTAACAGTGGCGAAAAAAGTAAGCTTACTTATCATGACTTAAAAAAACTCATCACAGAATACTCTAAATCTTTCGAGTCAGATGATCACCTAAACTCTCAAATTATTATTCTTGAATGGCGGCCAGAGACGCCACTTCAATACTTCTATGCTTTTACCATTGCATGTATAAATACAAAAAAAACATGCATACTCGTTGATTTTTCACTCAGTCCAGAAATCCTAAATAAAACACTATCGCAACTCCCAGAGTGCCCCCAGATCGCGCTTAGTTCTGACGGGAGCTATCGTGTTACAAAAAATATTGAGACAAATCTAAATACTACAAATCTACCAACGTCATCTCTCGTTATCATGACGTCAGGTAGCAGTGGGACGCCCAAAGGAGTTGTCTTGTGTGAGAATGCCATTTTAAATAGCGCCACCTCTACAATTGAATTTTACAAAAAACAGATGAAGTTAACTACACTGAGAGACTTAACCTGGGCACAAACACTTCCTCCGATTCATATTGGAGGTTTTATGATTGGTGTTAGAGCTTTAATTGAGGGAATGTCAATTTGGGTGCAAACTCAAAACTCGTGGAAAAACTTTTTCTCATACACTAATCCTCCTCGTCCAACCATCATGTCTCTAGTTCCAGCTCAACTTTATACTCTACTCGACGATAGTGAAAAAAAAGAATTACTCATTAATTGGCACAAAAATGAAAAACTTAGACTTATACTCATGGGCGGAGCAAAAGCAGATAAAGAGCTCATCAAAAAGGCCATAGAGTACAACTTACCGATAGCTCTAAGTTATGGTCAAAGTGAGATGTGCGCCCAAATCACTTCAACGTCGATCTATAATAAATCACAATATTTAAACGATAGTGATTTTACAGATCAGTTTTCAGGACAACTCCTTCAAGGAAAAGAGCTTGAAATAGATCCAAGTTCAAAGCTTATAAAGGTTAAAGGAAACAGTTTATTTAGCGGCTATATCATTGATCAAAAATACTCAGTGGTAAAAAAAGACTCTAATGGCTTCTTTCAGACGAGTGACATGGGTGAAATTTCACAAGGAAATCTTCATGTACTAGGGCGTAAGGATAAGATAATTATTAGCGGTGGGAAAAATGTCTCTCTAAAAGAAGTTGAAAACTATATTGAAGATAAACTAAAAAAACACCAACTAGATAAAAAATTATTTGCTCACCTTTTTAGTCTTCCAGATTTAAAATTCGGAGAAACAGTTGGTCTGTGCTTTTCGATCAAAGATGAACAAGATCTAAGCGCTTACACAAATTGGTCTGAAGCGTATTTTTACGAAAAAGTCTTAAGGGAAATCACAAAAAATATGCCCGCACATATGAGGCCGAAACTCATTTTTCCTATAAAGCGCCCACCTCTTAATTTAAAAGGTTTACCTCTTTGGAATCAGGAAGATATTCAAGTCCAGTCCGAAACTCACCAAAAAATAATTAACACGCTAAAACACACTCCACTCAATATTGAGTATTTTAATGGGCTTAACAAGACACCTCCCAGTGATTCCATTATTTTTATTCATGGTATGATGGGCTCAGCAAAAGAATATTTTGATCTCTCTGATCATCTCACACATAGAAATAACACTGCTTTGAACATTGATTTCTATAGCATTGATTTACCAGGTCATGGACAAAGTGAAATAGACCAACAAGACTTCAATCAGGTTTCAAGAGATCTTGCAAAATCGATTAAGACGATTATGCACAGCTCTCAAGCGAGAAGAGTGCACCTCTTTGGTTACTCGATGGGCGGAAGAGTATTAATGCAGACATTGATAGACTACCCAGAGTTAGCTACAGATAAAATTGGAGTCACATTTTTTGGATCATGCTCACCTGGACTTGAGTCTCTAGAAGAAAAAGAAAAACGTGCCACCTCAGATAGTCTTCTCTTTGAGGACCTCAATAATAAGGAAGACTGGCAAGAGTTTTATGCCAACTGGTACAGACTTCCATTATTTGGAAATGTTTGGAAGCAAGAAATAATTAAAAATCAATTACTAACTCGTCTGTATCGGGAGCTAACTAGATACAACTCACAAGAGCTAAAAAAACGCTGGCAAACAGCAATTAATGTCATGAGCATCTCAAAGCAAAAAAATCTCTGGCCCTCACTAAGTAAACTTCCTCGCCCTGTTTATTTTCTATATGGAGAAAATGATATAAAATACGCCTCTATTGCTTTAAGGTCGACAACAAAAATATACGAAGATTTAACAAAGAATGGGATGTATGAAATTGAAGAAATTTCAAAGCAAGTGAGATCCAAGGGTTTCAACTCAGCACATATGCCACATATTGAAACCCCTAAAGACCTGTCAGACTTTATACTTTCTATCGTTTCTCAAGTGTAGCCGCTCTTAAACTGCTATTTTGCAGAAAAAAAGGCCATTTAGAATGGCCTTTTTAATTTTAAAGATTAATTAAAAGCAGATATTACTGCTCATCCTCTTCTTTCGATGCTTTTTTCTTAGCAGACTTCTTCTTTCCGCCCTTTTTCTTCTTTCCGCCCTTATTACCCTTGAGTTTTTTAAGAGCGACAGCACCCCCGACACCTAATACAAGCAGAATCAGCCATAAACTGCCATCACCGGAACCGGTATCGACCTCATCCGAACGTCTTTGCTGACCCCCAATATCCCAGCCTCTTCCCTCATCAGGAATGGCAACAGAACTTCCCAAAAGATCTTCTCCTCTCGACTGACGAACAAAATCATCAGCGCTAGCACCAGGCTGCCTAAACACTTTTAAAGACTGAACCATTCGGTCAAAAACAGATTTATAATCATCATAATGATCCATTGCTACAGAGAATGTTACAGCAACTCCTAAGTCCTCTTTCACGGTTGCAAGATACCGAGTATAAAATCCTGGTACCTCACTCGCAAGGTGAAGAGCATCTACCCAACGATGATTGTTAATCTCAGTTGTTCTGGCATATTTAGGTTCAGAAACCTGAGTTCTTCCCCCAGGAAGCGTAAATGTTTTAGTCGAATTAAGATATGACTGATACTGATCTAAGGAGTCCTGAGGACCTCTTACCTTTGCAGCAAGAATGATAATGGCCTCTCTTCTTCGATCCTCATTGGTACTTTGACATACCCACTCGGTTCCTTCTAAGGCACACTCCCAACCGGAAGGTAATTGAAATTCGCAGTATTGGTTTTGAAATAAATTAGCTTCGGCCGTATGAAAGAAAACCACAGCAAGTAAGCCGAGAAAAAATTTAAGAAGAGGTGAGCTCATAGACAACATCCTTGTAGGCTCTATAAGTTTATATAATTATTTTAATTATTTTTTTATTGTACTTTCATTTTTAATAATGACAAGAACTTATATTAATTTCCCCTGGCCCTAAATCCGGGCTCAATTGTCACTTCACTATATCGTTGTGACAATCGAATAATTGCAGAACTCGCGGAAACTTCGTAAACAACTCCGCTTGCTACGAGTTCGTTCTTGCCAAGAAAATCAGTTTGATAAATGTCAAATCTCATGCCTTTATCTACATCTTGACCAAGCCCCTTATCAATTTGCACAAAGGCCCCTCTAGGTGAAACTTTTATAACTGATGCCTCAACCGAGTACTCTTTAAAACTCTCAACACGTCTTTGAGCATCACTTACACCTTGGCTTCCCCAGGTAAAAGATAACAAAAAGCGAGTACCCTCATCTGTTGACTTACCTTGCATGACCTGTGACACTCTTAAATCAACATGCGAACGACCGCTCAACTGACGACCGATGACTACGTATGGCTCAAACTTTTCCCGATTAATGCTATTAAATAAGTTTGTTTTTCCAGTATTCATATCTGGCTTAAGGCCCGGCTCCGCTTCAAAGTCATCTAAACCTAAGGAGTATATCCCCTCAAACCCACCACCAAACAACCATTGGTCACGAAACCAATTTAAAGAAACATCGTAGAGTATCTCTTGGCTCAATTGATTAGCAGGTCTATGATAAGCAAGATAACCTCTAAACTGAGAATTCATAATAAAACGATTTCTGGCAGCATGCATTCCTAATTTAAATGAACTACCATCATCACCTAAGATAATATTATTTCCACTGGCCTGAAGTGGAGCAAACTCTTCATTGGTATATGAAGTTTGTCGATAAAGAGCTTCAACCGAAAACCTCCAGTTATCGATCCAATTTGGAAATCCGTACTTAATACCTCCAAATACAGACTCCATGCCAGAGTTACTCAAGGAGTCTCCATCAAAATCCATCGATTCAACATATCTCATTCTAGCGCCACCAAAAATTTCTAATCGATTTGTCCACCCATAACTTAAGCGCAGTTGACTTTGAGCAAAACGAAAATCTTCATTTCCATCATAAAATCTTTGATTTCCTTGGAGATCAAATCGCGCTGTAGGTTTAAAATACTCACCGGTAAGATGAATTCGGTAGGCCTTATAAGGGGTAGTGCTTGCCGGCGAAGCTGTTAAAGATTGTGCCGAGACTAAAAGTGGAGTAAGCCCAAGACATAAAAACAATGAGATAAATCTCATAAAACATCTTCCTTGATGAGTATGAACATTATCTAGTATGATATCATTGACATGCTAAAATGTGGGCAAGATGACAAAATCGGTAAAATTTTCGTCTCTATGCTGCTATAAGGCCTAGGCCACATCTTTTAACGGCACAGAAGACTTTATAGAAGTGTTCTCTCTAAGTGCCAATGAGAGTTCATTAATCCAGCAATTATCTTGAATCCAAAACTTATACTCTCCGCCATTTTGACTGGCCAGGACTTGCATACTTGTGAGTCCAAGCTTTTCCCGATCAAATAGGTTGGCTTTATGACCTATTTCAAA
>SKIL01000223.1 GCA_007116425.1 Bacteriovoracaceae bacterium
AACTAACCCAGAATCGTCTGAAACAATAGGAGCTTTAAAAACTTTATAATACTCTTCGGCCTTCTTTTGAGCATTAGCGTGAAAAGTCTCGCTATCCTCGATTACATCGAGCTTTCTCTCAGCCGCGACAATTTCAACCGCAGACTTTTCAAAGAGCTGATTGAGTTCTTCGGCCTTGTGTGGATTCCCACTCGCTAAGATAAACTTCACATTTCCCCCAAAACCTTTTCTTGTGCTTCAAACACTTTTTTCATCGCCTCTGAAGCACACTCAATCATAGACTTGAATTGGTCTGGGTTAAACGGCTTGCCCTCGGCCGTTCCCTGCACCTCTACAAACTCACCAGATTTTGTCATCACAAAGTTCATATCTGTCTCACAGCTTGAATCTTCTTCATAATTCAAATCAGCGATGATTTCTCCATCAGAGTTCACTCCCACACTCAAGGCCGCAATAACTTCTTTAATGGGATTTACTTTTAAATCTCCAGTGGACTGCAGCTTTTTTACAGCAAGCGATAAGGCCACAAATGCACCCGAAATAGAGGCCGTACGAGTTCCCCCATCTGCAACTAAAACATCACAATCAATAATAATTGAGCGCTCACCAAGTTTTTCGAGATCCACAGCACTTCTTAAACTTCTTCCAATAAGTCTTTGAATTTCCTGTGTTCTCCCTGAGATTTTAGATCGCTCTCGCCGATTGCGATCATGAGTCGCGCACGGGAGCATATTATACTCTCCAGTCACCCAGCCTCTTCCCTGGTTTTTCATCCAACCAGGAACACTTTCCTCAACTGTCGCCGTGATATGAATCTTTGTATTTCCAAACTCTGCCAAAACACTTCCAGCAGCATAGGGATTTACAGAGGGAGTAAAAACAATATTTCTAGGGTTTAATCGTTTAATTTTGGCCATAATTTCCTCTCAAGTGTATAAAAACATCACAATCCTAACGAGCAAGTCGAGTATTAGCAATGTTTAAGCATCTCAAATTTAATTCTCTAGGCTCAACCCAAGACGAACTTAAAAGCTTCGTCACCCAAAACGATCTAGCGGGAATTCCTCTTTTTAAGGGCACAAGTATTCCTAAGATTTTGTGCTCAACTTTAGAACAGACTCAAGGGTTTGGACGACAGGGAAAAGCATGGGTCAAAACAACGTCAAGCTTAGCATTTAGTTTCACTCTACCTCAACTCACCCCACCAACTCTTACCTCTTTATTCATCCCAGTTATGATCTCAGAATTTTTCTCGTCTTATCAGATTGAAGTGAAAGTCAAATGGCCGAATGATCTTCTGAATCAAAAAAATCAAAAATGTGGGGGGATTATTCTTCAAAGTAAAAAAGATTTTTTTATTGTTGGAGTTGGTATTAATCTGAAAAAGGCACCAAATATTTCTCGTATTCAATTTCCATCAGGTTCACTTCTTTCAGAAGATCAAGATCATCCGCTCCTTAGCTCAACCTCTTATGCACACGATCTTCCCGCGAGTATTTACGAATTTATTTTAAATCGATTTACGTCTGTCCAAGCTGAAGATATTCGTCGAAGCTGGCAGGAGAAGTGTGCTCACCTTAATGTTTCCGTAGAAATCAAGGATCAGGATAAAATCGAAAAAGGAATTTTTATCGGGATTGATAATTTTGGACAAGCGATTCTAAAAACAGAAACAAATGAGAGCTCAAAAGAAATCGTTGTTTCAAATGGAAGTTTGCTCATCACTGAAAAAAAAGACCTAGGAATCTAATGATTCAGTGATATCTTTTATTTCTCGACGGATAAGGTTTTCGGCCAAATCAGGGATAACTTCCCAAGCAACTCTATCAATATTGGTCTCACAAGCTTTTTGAACAATTGAATCGAGATTTTCCTCTACTTTTTTCTCAACTGCATCAACGATTTTTGCCTCAATTAAAGGGAGGATTTTCTCTAATAAATCATCCACCAGTTTATCATGGTCTATCTCAGGAACAACGGAGCGAGCGACACTTTGGGTTTCTTCAATTATTTCTTCACGACTACTCGCACCCGCATATACAGGTGAATCGGCTTCTGAATCATTATTATTTTTTTCATCATCAACGGCCCAGAAGTCCTCTGAAGAGAGCTCTTCTTCAATTTCGCGCTTAAGCTCTTGCTCTTGCTCGTGCTCGTGCTCTTCTTTCTCGTCTTTCTCTCCTTCTGGTGACTCAAGCTCGGGGTCTGTGACTTCCGGAACACTAAAAACTTCAGTCGACTGCATCTGCGATTGTGGCCTATATTCAGAAGAGATAAGCTCTTCCATATCAGGATAGTCTAGCTCTGACGATATTGGTAAAGCCGCCTCATCAGAATCATCATCGGGTGTCACATTTACAGACTCTGGATCCTCATCAAATAAGTCATCGTCCGTGACCTTTAAATCTTCTTCACCTGAGGTTTCGTCTTCAGGTGATGCTGAGATTGTGCTAGCTTCCATTACAGGAGGCATCTCAGGAGAAGAGCTTTGAGAAATAACACCAGGGACCTCAACTCCCCAGTCGCTCAACTCGGCCTTGAAGCTCTCGGAAGAACTCTGCTCCTCTTCATCTTCATTGCTACGATCTTCAAAGTCTGAGTCGATATCGTGCTTAACTCCACTACCAAACTGTGGACCTTCTGCCTCAGTGTCTTCACCTGACGATGGATTATCCACAACCCAACCATCAAGATCATCTTCCTCTACTTCATCATCCGCTTCAGTGACATCTTCGGCCACATCAGCAACATCCAACTCGGTTTCGTCACCAGAAATTTCATCGCCCGACTGACTTCCAGTCTCAATCAAATGCTGACATTTTTGAATAAACTTTGAACTTTCAAATGGCTTTACAATTGAATCATCAACTCCTGCCAAAGAAGCTTTTTCCGAGTCAAGATTGTCGAAAGTTCCGAGCATGAGCAGAACCGGAGTGCTTGGTGAAAAAGATTTAATTTCAGAGACAAGGTCATAGCCAGTCTTTTCCTCGGAAAGATTTATATCGAGTAAAATAAGATCATAGGAGTTTTTTTTAATCTTTGACAATAAGTCATCTGAATCCAAAGACTCCTCAATAGAATAGTCTTTGTCTGCCAATGTTATCTTAATTACTTTTTGAATCGTTAGACTATCGTCTGCGACCAAAATTTTTTCACTCATAAGCTAAATCCACCTTTTAAACTATTTTCACCCATTGCTGATCAGATCGCAACCATAACTTATCAAAATAAGGACACGACTACTCAAAAATTTAAAATCAAAGCCGATTGGTTGTCTAAATTTCCACGTTCATTGGCCAAAGCAAACAGGCCTTCAATTCGTTTAACGTCTTTTTCAGGGCGGTCTAATAAGTATTTAATCTCATCAAGATCAACTCGCGCATATGCTCCGTCAGTTAAAAAAACGAATATATCAGACTCAAATACTCGACATTCTCTTATATCAATATCGAGACGATCAAAAAGCCCAAAGCCACTCATAGGTGCGGTATAAAAATGTTTATTTTTAAGATCGTGAGCATATGCCGCATACGAGTCTGGAGTCATAATCATCTTTAAATGCCCTGCTCGATAAAGTAGTCCCATGCAATTCCCCGTACTCGCAACGGTCAATATATTATCGGCCAAAGACGCGCAAACTCCTGAAGCCCCTCCTCTTTGAGGCATCTCACAATTAGCAAACTCACTTTTAACTGCCTCATGGGCATAATACATAGAGTTTAAGAGAGCATTTCCTTCAAGCAGAAATTTTCGATCGTAAAAAAATGGCATTGTGGATTCAGGGTCACCACCTATCTTTGTATAAAACTTAAGTAAAGAATCTTTAACGACGTCTGATGCTTTATCACCGATACCTGAACCACCAAAACCATCAAGAACAAAGAAGAGCTTACACGCCAGATCAACACAGACATCATCCTCATTCATGTTTAAAAAGGGACCCTGATCACTAATTGCTGCATAACTTTTTAAATTCGCCATATTACTCCAAATACTCCCGTAATCTCTCGGTGGCCTTGATATAATACTCACTCCCTGTTGGAGCAACTTGCTGTACTTCTTGAAACTTCTCTCTTGCTGACTCAAAAAGACTTAAAGATTCTGCGATCAAAGCTTCTCGATATATTCTTCGTGATCGTAGTGTTAATCGATCTTCAATAGCATTCATCTCTGTGATCGCCTCTTGGTGTGTTGGATAATACTGCAAAACTTCTCGGTAGGCCTCGAATGCTCCCTTCAGATCTCGACCCTCACGCAATGAACGGGCCCGTCCGAGTAGAGGTTGAGTTATAGAGTTTAAGTTTCGCTTAGACTCTTCAAGCATCCTTCGCCCCTCTTTTACAAGGTCTTCATCCATTGGAGTGATTTGTAAAAAAGCCTCAAGTTCATTGATCGCCCGATACCAATCATTTCGAGAGTATAATTGTCTGCCTGGGGCCAAAGCACGCTCCATTCTTTGTCTTTCTGCTTCTGCCTCTGCCTTGGCCATGGCCTTTCTTTCTTGCTCTCTTTGCCAAGCCTCAAGCTCAATTCGCAACTGAGGGACTTCAAAATTCTGTGGATCCAACTCTAAAATTTGTACAAAGAATGCTTCTGCTGCCTGAGTTTGACGCTCCTTAACGGCTTCACGCGCTCTTTCAAGAAGAGTATTTACTCGCTCTCTTCTTTCTTCTCGCTCAATTTCCCGTCGCCTCTCTCTTTCAATTTCTTCTAAGCGAGCAAGCCCTTGCTTAGCAAGACTGTCAATTTGCCGAGCATTTTTATAATCAGGGGTAATTGCAAATAGACGCTGAAGTTCAAAAATTGTTTCACTATAGCGCCCCTGATCAAAGAACTCTCTGGCCAGTTGATAAATAGCTTCGGCTTGCTGTCGCTCTTCTGCAGTCAGCTCTACGGCCACATCATCCTTTTCCTCAAAATCTCTTGAAGCAGAATCTTGAGAACTCGCAGTCTCCTCTGTTGTTTCACGAGGAGGATCAGATGGACTGTCATCATCCAATAATACCCAGACCCCAAGCAAGACAACTGCAATAATTAACAGTTTTTTTCTTTTTTCTGGGTCTTGTAATGCTTCTTTACTAAATAATGATTCATTTTTTGGCTTAGATTTAGCTCCAAAGCTATCACCAGATACCTCAGCTTTATCTCCTTCATCACTAAAGTCAACGCCCTCACCAAAGTCTTCATCGACCTCAATAATTTCCTCGATTTCAATTTCTTGATTGTCATCAACAGGCATGAGTTTATCTTCCTGTTGTGAAAGCAGGTCTGAACCGACATTCACGGTGAAAGTCGTACTCCCGATGATAAACTCGTCACCGGGATTAAGGTTTGCAGTATTAATTCTTGAACCGTTTAAAAGTGTTCCATTTCCAGATTTAAGGTCTTCGATAGATAAATCTATATTTGTTTTTTTTATTAATGCATGTAATGACGAAACTTCTGGGTCGTTAAGAACGATATCACATTTTTGAGGATCACGTCCGATAGTCACTTCTTTTTTATCTACTAAGTAACGATCAAATGGCGCATATTCTCCGAAGATCTCTAGTTCAACCTTTGCAAAAGATTGAATAACGACTGTTCCCTCTCCGACACTTTCTGTAACATCAAACCCGCCGCCAAAATCATCCGCATCCTCATCAAATCCAAATCCTTCATCCCCTGCGGAAACATCGGATTCTTCTGCAGCACCAAAATCATTCGAGGTGAAATCTGGCGTTTCCATTTCTTCATCTGATGTCTCGATAGCCTCTTCTAAAGATTCTTCAGAACTGTCCAAATCAAGACTGCCTGGATCTTCAAATCCATCCTCTATCGACTCAGACGCATCCCCTTGTTCGTCGAGTTGATTTTCATCACCAGACTCAACTGCTCCATCTTCAGTTTCTTCATTAGGAAAATACTCAGTCTGAGTTACCTCTTGCTCTCGATCATCTTCGCCTTCAACTTCTTCTGAGGAGGAAGAGTTTTGATCAAACGGAGGCTCATTTTCAGCTACGATAGCGCTCACAACTAAAACAAAAGGACCAATTTCAATTCGATCACCATTTTTAAGGCTTTGCTCTTCAACATTTGTTCCATTAACTTTTACATCTGCAACAGAGGAGCTCTTTTTTATTTTCCATCCCTCTTTTGTCACAATAAGCAAGGCGTGCTCTCGAGAAACCTGCATATCTTCGAGGCATACATGGCACTCACTCGATCGTCCCACAAAAAAAGTGACCCCTCCCTCTTTAAGAGAGTGCACCTCTTTTGCTAAATCAACTTGAGAAATTTTTAAATCATTCCTCAATACATCGATGTTCACTTGCTCTCGCTCCCATTTGCTCTCTAACTAGTTCCAAACTATTTTGCGCATCAATAAATCTTTGATCTGAGGGGTGTGACTGTAATAACCTAATGATTGAGCAGTACGATGTTATCGCCTCTGAATACTTCAACGCTTCAATTTCTCTTCTCGCTCTTTCAAAAAATGTTTCAACCTCACTATCTAGACCTTGCTCGGCTTTACTTAAATAGTAACTTGCACTGCCATGATTTGGGCTAAGGACTAAGGCCATTCGAAACTCATGGATTGCTCGAAAAAAATTCTTCTCTCTCAGCTCTCGCAGTCCTCGATGAATATGAACTTCAACCTGAGCAGTAATTTCAGGATCTTCATTACGATTTATATCAAGGGCACTTCTTGACTCTTGATCCAGTGTAAACGTTTGCTGTCCAGACCTTCCTGTCTCCTCATCATCTCCACCACCATCATCATCAACCATAAACAACAATAAAAGCGTAACAACAGCTCCAATGATGATTAACCGTTTCCTCTTCGCAGCGGGATCGTCTTCTTTAATTTTTTTCTTCTTCTTTGTATTCGGGGCTTCGTCGATCTCTTCGTCTTCCTCTTCTTCATCGTCTTCATCACTATCTAAAACTGCGGGGGGCAAAATATTTATTTTATTAAATTTATAAACCGTCTGACCGATAATTATCTTATCTCCATCTTTTAGCCTATGCTGAGTTACCTCTAAGTCATTAATGATCACTCCATTTTGAGAGTCTAAGTCCGTCATCACATATGTATCGCCATGCTTTACTAGCTCACAATGTTCACGTGATGATTTCTGATCCCAAATTGTGATATCTGCCTGCTCAGATCGTCCAAGTACTACACGATTTGAATTCAGATAGTAGACTGTTCCTTTGTTTTTTCCGGTCATGCACAACAAGCGATAATAATCACCGGCCGCACTCGGAGGAGCTAAAGATTTAGACTTAATGACACTTTTGACTGCCATCTATTTTAGTCTCCCTTCACAAAGGTTATATAATAAGCTTTTGCAAACTGATCCTTACCCATTAAGGCCGATGCAAAAATCTCATAATCCACACCACCCAGCTCATAACTACCAGACTGACTCGTTCCACCTGCATTAGCACAACTGTCACAGATTTCAATTAAGGTCGCGGCAAAACCTTGTTCACGACATACATCGAGAAGGTCCATATCCACACCAGAGGACTCCCTTATCCCCGTTAGGTCTTCTGCTTCCACATTGATTGCTTTTAGTTTTTTCTCTGAGTCTAAAACCATTGCCGGGCCCGCTGAGCCTCTTAAAAATTCTCTGAGTGTTTCAACATATGTTTCATCCCTTTCGATCTCTGCAAATCCATCTTCTTCTTCATTTTGAAGTTCTCTATTTCTCTGAAGAAGTGAGTTTATTGAGTTTCTAAGTGGTTCAAGTTCTGTAAATAAGTACTCGGACTCTAAACTTTTCCTTCGCCCTCGCATGGCCTCTTCAATTTGTATATACATCTCTTGTATTGGTCGCGTAGTCATAAAGTACACAACACCAAAAAAGATAATTGCGACAAGAATGGCCGTAACAATTGCCTCGAGATAAGCTTTTTGACTTTTAATGGCCTCATTCGTTAATGACTGTGGAGCAAAGCGAATCGCAATCATTCCCACAGGCTCTCTTGTTCCTCTTCTCGGGTTGTAAGCAGTAATTCTCTTACCGATACCGATCTCACCATTTGAAAGCATGACACTGACATTGTCACTGGTTCGAGAACCACTTGCATCTAATGCCCACTCTCTCACCTGAACTGAGAATGGATCATTGATATATTGATTAATTTTTTCAAGAGGTCGAACTATTCGTCCTTCCAGATCGAATAGCTCATAGGACTTTACCCCATCCTCTGAGTCTAAAAACTGGGTATCAATTTGATCTAAATTCCTCTGTTCAAGCGCAACAGCATTCTGCCTCGAAATAACATCAGCATAAAAGCTTCCACGCTTGGCCGTTTCCACTAAAAGAACCTGCTTTGTATCCTGCAAAACAGGATAAATTGTTAAAGTCACAGTAATAATAATGAAGACTGTTAGAATAATTCCAAAAAGCGCTCTCCACTCATACTCTTCGTTAATTCCATGAATAACCTTCATGACCTTAAATCGAAAAAAGTGAATTCCTTTCTGTATAAAGTTATCTGGTACAGCTTTTTCGCCATAAGGATCGTCATCTTCCTCTTCTGATCTAGCTGCTTTCTTTCTGACGATCTTCTTTTTTTCTTTTACGTATACTACCTGTATAACAAGGTCTGGA
>SKIL01000192.1 GCA_007116425.1 Bacteriovoracaceae bacterium
CTCTTTGGGTCAGTCGTTTAATTTGAAGTTCCTGAGGTATATAAACGCAAACGATAAAATCTACAAGGGGATGGAGACTTTTTTCAAACAATAAAGGGACATCATAAATAACAAATTTTGAGTCTTTGTTTTCTCTAACTACTTGAATAAACTCAGCTGGGAGATAAGGATAAAGAACGCTCTCTAAAAACTGACGATTTTCAGGGTTTTTAAACGCCCATTTCCGAATTTTTCCGAAATCGGGGCCGGCTTCAGTGATAAAAGAGGGATCAATGCTTTTTATTTTCTCTTGGATATCTGATCTTTGATAAATGCGTTTTATTAATTGGTCAGCATCAATAATGAGTAGACCGTTTTTATCTAAAATTTTTGCAACCGTTGACTTGCCGCTGGCGATCCCCCCCGTCAAGCCGACAATGGGAATGGGGCAGGAGTGTAGTCTTGTTTCACTCGTGTGTTTCACAAATTCCGGTTTAAGCCCTAACTTCATTAAGACTCCCGGTCCTTTACGCGATTCCAATAGACATCCATTTGGTCTTGATTTAATCCTTCAAGTCCTCCTTTATCCTCAATGATCATTTTTTCCATTTTGTGAAAGCGGTTGAGAAACTTTTTATTAGCTTTTCTTAAACAGGTCTCAGGGTCTAAGTCTAGGTGACGTGCCAACTGGGCCACTGAAAAAAGAAAATCCCCCATCTCTTCTTCCATTTTCTCTCGATTAACTTCTGAGAAAGTTGGATGACTTCCTTGTGAAAGAAGTGGTGCCATTTCCTCCTTGAGTTCTTGCCACTCTTCTTCAACTTTATATGACACCTGCATAGCATCTTCCCAGTCGAATTTAATTTTATGAGTTTTCTGACCAATCTTATAAGCTGAGTAGAGGGCGGGATGATTAATCAGAGAAGGTTTTAAGTGACTTTGCTTTTGCGTGCCGTTGTCTTGTTTTTCGCTTGCTTTAATTTCATCCCAGTTTGCGATAACTTCTTCTGTGCTGATGCTAGCATCTGGGCGATCAAAGACGTGAGGGTGTCTTCTTATGAGTTTTTCTTTTAGATTTTTTGCTACATCTTCTAGGGTAAAGTGATTTTTTTCGCTGGCGATCTCTGAATGTAAAAGCACTTGCAAAAGAACGTCACCAAGTTCATCCTTCATGCCCTCAAAGTCACTTTCTTCACAGGCCGCTATAAACTCATAACTTTCTTCAAGTAAGAACTTTAAAAGTGATTCATGTGTTTGCTCTAAGTCCCACGGACAGCCTGTTTCTGGGTGGCGTAGAGCTTTGACAACTTGAGTTAGTGATTTTATTTCGGATTCTGACATAATGATCTCCATTCCCCTTTTTATCTATAAATGCTAAGTTAAAGGGGTATAATGCAGTGATAAAAAAAACTCCGAGTTTTGAAAAGCTTTTTAAGACATAAAGGTTCTATATTTTGAGTACGCAAAAAAAAATTCAAAGCTATAAAATAATCGGTCAAACGAATCTTCTTCATTTAGAGTTTACAGATACCTCCTATGCTTTTCCTTATAAAAAGGCAAAATTTAAAAAAATGCTCAAAGTGGGAGTGGACTATTTTGAAAGCTTTCTCTCTCGCCGCTCCGCGCATGCTGGGTGGCCAGGATTACCCAAGGGAGTCGAGAGGGTTGAGTTACATATTCAATTTGTTGGGGCCAGTAAAATAAAAAGTCTTAATCGGGACTTTCGCGGCAAAGACTATACGACCGATGTTTTGTCATTCGCGCTAGAAGAGGATTTGCGTCAGATGGAAATCGCCTATTCCCCTTATGTCAATCTAGGTGATATTATCGTCTGTCGTGAAAAGGCCCTTTCTCAGGCAAAGAAGTTTAACATTAGCGTAGAGTAAGAGATTAATCATCTTGTAGTTCATGGCCTGTTTCATCTTTGTGGTTATGACCACGAAATTTCGCTTGAAGAGCAGAAGTTAATGGAGAAAAACGAAAAAAAGGCCTTAGAGTATATTGCAAATAATTTATAATTTTATCGATTAGGGTATTGGCCATGGAAGAGACAACAAAAATTCAACTTCAAGAAGCAAAACTTGAAATGCGCAAGTATGATGAAAAGCTTTCTCAGTTGCGGAGGTCGCTTTGACATAGATAAAAAGTCAAATCGTCTTGAAGAAATCAATCAGATGGAAATGATGGAGGGTTTTTGGGAAGACTCTGAGCACGCTGGGAAAATTCAAAAAGAAAAATCAATTTTAGAATCAGTTGTTAAGACTTACTCGACTCTTTATCAATCTTATGAGGATTTTGATGTTCTTTGTGAAATGGCCGAAGGCGAAAGTGATAATACTTCGGCCGAAGAAACCGCTAAAGAGGCCATTTCTATTTTAGACCAGTTTAAAAGTCATTTCCAAGTTGCCGAACAAAAGGTTTTACTTTCAGATGAAGTTGATCCGAATAATGCGATTGTGAGTATTAATGCTGGGGCCGGTGGTACCGAGTCTTGTGATTGGGCCTCAATGCTTTTACGTATGATTTCTCGTTGGTGTGAAAGTAAGAAGTTTAAGGTCCAAGTTCTCGACCATCAAGACGGTGATAGTGCCGGTATTAAGTCGGCGACGCTTCAGGTTACTGGCGACTATGCTTACGGGTTATTAAAGTCTGAGACTGGGGTTCATCGCTTGGTACGAATTTCTCCTTTTGATTCAAATGCGAGAAGGCATACTTCTTTTGCCTCTGTTTACGTTTCACCTGAAGTTGATGACACGATTGAGATTGAGATTGCAGATAAAGATCTTCGAATTGACGTTTATCGAGCAAGTGGGGCCGGAGGCCAGCACGTTAACACGACTGATTCTGCTGTTCGCATGACCCACCTTCCGACCGGAACAGTTGTGACCTGTCAAAGTGAGAGATCTCAGCATAAAAACCGAGACAAGGCCATGAAGGTTTTACGTTCTCGCCTCTACGAGTTAGAACTTGAGAAAAAACGTGCCGAGCAAGCAGAGATCGAATCTTCAAAGCAAGAAATTGGTTGGGGGGCACAGATTAGATCTTATGTTTTACATCCCTATAAAATGGTCAAGGATCACCGAACTAAGCTGGATGTGGGAAATGCTGAAAAAGTATTAGACGGAGATTTAGATCAGTTCATGGATGCCTACCTGCGTTGGGTTGTTATGGGGAAACTTGCCAAGGAAGACGGTGATGATACTCATGAACTTGATGGTGATGAGATATGAGAGTAGAAAAAACTCTACTCCAAATTTTCTTGTTTGATCGCTCGTCGTTTAAGTTTTCTTTTGGTGTGATGGTTGGACTGGCCTTTTCCATCTCTGTTATTTTGGCAACGATAGGGATTATGGATGGATTTGTTTATGGCCTAAAATCCGCGCTTAAAGAGGGGCAAGGAGATCTGACGATTCGTTCGAGAGATGGCTTTTTTAACTCTTCTCAGTTTTCAATTTTAGATGAGGAACTAAATATTTTAGGTGTTTCTTCTGAACAAAGAACTCCAATGATATTTACGGAAGGGTTTTTACTTCACGGTGGGCAAACCAGAGGCGTTTTAGTTCGCGGGGTTGAGGCCAACTCTTTTGCAAATGTCACATCTTTTAATCTCTCTGAGCTCAATCAAGAAAAAGTTAATTCTCGTACACTTCCCTCTGTTGTTATAGGTAAGAAGTTGGCCAAAGATTTTCAACTCTCACCTGGTGACGATGTCACAATTACTTTTGCTCAAGGCTCGAGACAGGTTAGAGGTCTTCCTTTAATGGTTCGACTGATTGTTGTTGATGTCGTTTCTCATAATATTCATGAACAAGATGAAAGAACTCTCTACTTAGATTTATCTCAATTGCAAGGGATCTTAGGAACACCCGAGCGCTTTAACGCTTATAGTTTTAATGTTCCAGTTTCCGATAGTGTTAACTCATTGACCTCTTTTCATCGCGATCCCATAAGGCACACTCAAAAAGTGGAAAGCTTTTTTCCTCGAGTTCGTCAGCGCTTGGGATGGGATTTTGTTGTACGTCCTTTTTGGCACGACTTCAGTTCTTTAATTGAGGCGGTAGAGGTTGAGAAAGGAATGATTTCTCTTATTTTACAGATAATTGTTTTAATTTCAGTTTTTAATGTGGTGGCCCTAATTATTTATTTCAATGAAAAAAAGGCGCGCCAAATTTTTCTTTTCCAGGCCATGGGAATGAGTCGGTCTCGGCTCTCACGAGCTTGGCTACTTTTTGCTTTGTTAATCTGGGCAAGTGCCTCTTTAGTGTCCTTAGGATTCGTTGCTTTTTTTGATTGGGCCCTTTTAAATGTAGCTCTTTTACATTTACCAAGTGATGTTTATCACCTAGGAAGCCTGTCCTTAAAGATTAATTTACAAGATTATATGATTGTCTTTGGAGCGACATTAATTTGGATATTACTTGTCGCTTGGATTGCTTTTTTTAGAATGAGAAGAAAATCACTTCTTTCGGGGCTGAGAGAGGAATTTTCCTAAGTGTGAGGATGGTTATGAGTGACTCAGAAACGTTAATAGATGTACAAAATGTATATAAAACTTTCCAAAAGACTCATGCTCTGAACGGTGTCAGTATACAGTTTCAAAAGGGCAGACAGTATGCCATTCATGGAGCAAGTGGTTCCGGGAAATCTACTTTACTTTATATTATGGGCGGCCTAGACCGGCCGAGTAAGGGAAAAGTCATAGTCGATGGAAATGATTTATCAAAGCTTTCAGATAAAGAATTAGCACTTTACCGCAATCAGTTTGTTGGTTTCGTTTTTCAGTTTCATTTTCTACTTCCATCGATCAAATGTTTAGATAATATTTTATTGCCAGCGCAAATTTCGGGAAAGGTGGATAAATCTGTTGAGCAGCGCTCTCGTGAGTTAGCTGATCTTCTCAAGGTAAGTCACTGTTTGGATAAGTTTCCCTATGAGCTTTCAGGAGGAGAGCAGCAGAGAATTAATATTATCCGTGCCCTCTCAATGCGACCTAAACTATTATTATGTGATGAGCCCACAGGAAATCTCGACTCGCAAAATTCAGCAACAGTTACACAGCTGATTAAAGATCTCGCAAAAGAGTTTCAAGCAACACTGGTTGTTGTAACCCATGACCCTAAGGTCAGAGAGTCTTTTTCAAACTCGCTTTTTATGCAGGATGGCAAGCTTCTTAAGAGTTCTTCTCATACCGACGGTTTACCCCCAGTTCCTCCGATGGGCTGAGAAATGATCAATTGATGGATTAAGTCGAAATTCCTTTTGTAAGTTTGAGACTTTATTGGTAATTTTTTCATTCGTATTATGACTACTTGAATTGACGATGGGCGCAATTTAGTTGCAATTGCTGCTTTTCGCTTTTTAGGAAACAAATATAAAAGATAGGTAATCAATGGTTCAGGCCATAAAGCGTTTTCTTGAATTCGCTTTCCAAAAAAATAGTGCTATCGATAAAGCTTTTACTCGTCAGAGTTTAAAAAGTATTGGTCTCTTGTTATTAGCGCAACTTTTCACTTTCCCAGCTCTGACTCATGCTCGTTATCAAGATATTGGCCCGAGAGAGGATCTTTTCAGGGTCGACTCAATTCAAATTCGTGGAACTCGTCGAGTTGAGCCAGAAGCTATTTTGGATCGACTTTCAACCCGCCCCGAGATGATGTTGGATAATCATCTTTTAAGGCGTGACCTAGATAATATTTACGGTTTGAAGTATTTCGATGCTGTTGAGGCCCATTATGTAAGGGGCGAGGACGGAGAGAATATTTTAGAGTTTCACGTGGTCGAAAAGCCTGTTGTTTCTGAGATTGTTTTTGATGGCAATCGAGAGGTTAGAGAGACTGATTTAAATAGCGCTATTAAAACACGAGCTTTTGGAATTATCGATATCAATACGGTTAAGAATGATGTGCAGGAACTTGAAAAACTTTACGAAGAAAAAGGCTATTACCTCGCTTCGATTGAGTACGAGTTAGTCGAGTTAAGTGAGGATAGTGTTCAACTTGTTTTTCATATTGAAGAGTTTGAGCAAGTTCGCGTTAAACAAATTACTTTTTTAGGTAATAAGGCCTTCTCTGATGATGAGCTTAAAAGTATTATGCAAACTCGTGAGGAGACTTTGTTTTCTGGGCTTTCTGGCGCTGGAAACTTTAAAGAGTTTGACTTTCAAACAGACATTGAGCGATTGCGCTATTTTTACCAAACCAAAGGCTATCTACAGGTAAATCTTGGTACACCTGAGATTACTGTTACAGAAGACCGTAGATGGATTTTTATTACCCTAAGGGTAAATGAAGGTCCAATGTTTACAGTTAACTCTGTTTCATTTCAGGGAGAGTTATTATTTCCAGAGTCTGAACTTAGAGACTCTATTGGTCTTAAGGCCGGAGACACTTATTCTGAAGAGCTTTTGAGACAAGATATTGAGCGATTGACCGAAAAGTATCAGGATGAAGGTTATGCCTTTGCTAACGTTCTTAGGACTTTGCAAGTTGTGCCTGGTGAAAATAAGGTTGACGTTGAATTCTCTTTTGAAAAGGGGCGAATTGCCTATTTTGGCAGAATTGATATTCGAGGAAATGCGCGCACGAGAGATAAAGTTTTAAGGCGCGAATTAAGAATTCGTGAAGGTGCAAAGTTCTCTGGTAGTGGGCTTCGCCGTTCTCGGCAAAATATTGAAAGACTTGGATTCTTTGAGCCAGGGAGTGTGGTGTTTAATACTGTTACTCCTGAAGGTCGAGATGATGTGTTAGATGTTGAAATTAGTGTCCAAGAGCGAAACACAGGTCAGATTTCTCTTGGTGCTGGGTATTCGACGGCAACAGGTGGGTTCTTTCAGGGGTCTATTGCTCAGAACAACTTTCGCGGGAAAGGACAAACGCTCAATTTTACCCTAAACCTTTCAAATGTCAGTCAGTCCTATAATCTCGGTTTCACTGAGCCGTATCTCTTTGATACAAAATGGACTGCTGGTGGAGATATTTTTTCAACAAATAATCAGTTGAGTGACTCATTTACTTATAGGCGGACAGGTTTTTCTTTGAGAGTTGGTTATCCCATCTTTGAATTCACACGACTATTTTTGAGTTATAAATTTGAAGATACCAGAATTACGGCACTTGAAGATCCAACGATTGATGAAGACACAGAAAATGGTATCGCCTCTTCAGTCAGAACGACGCTTGTTAATGACCATCGGAATAATCGCTTTGAAACGACGGCCGGGCACTATGTTTCTCTTTCTACGGAGTATGCGGGGATTGGCGGTGATAAGAGATGGTGGCGAAATGAGTTAGATGCTCGATATTTTCACACTGTTTGGAGAGAATTGGTTTTAAGATCACGAGTTTTCGTTGGGAAAATGGAGACAGTCAGCGGTCGGGCCATTCCACGCTCGGAACTTTATACCTTGGGTGGTTCCAGAAATCTAAGAGGTTTTAGTTATGAGGATGTTGGGCCTAAGCGTGAAGTGACAGATTCTCAGGGGAGAGTGCGTCGCTTTAATGCAGGTTCAGAATTTGCTACTTTTGCTCAGCTTGAATTTGAGCACCCTTTAGCGCGTGAAGCTGGCCTTAAGTGGGTTTTGTTTGCTGATGCTGGAGATGCAAATGACCCGGATAGTCTAAATATTAAGGCCAATTATGGATTTGGCTTCCGATGGTTCTCTCCAATTGGTATACTCAGATTTGAGTTTGGATATCCTATAAGAGGAGATGAGGGCTCAGGAAATCAGTTTCACTTTGATATAGGGCAATCATTTTAATACAATATCAGTAACTTTGCGATTATAGCAAAATAGCGTTTTTTAGGAGTTTTTCATGAAAAAGTTTTTTATGCCGTTGCTTTTAGCAGTAATGCTTTTTTCAACCTCATCATATGCCTCAGTTGTCGTAGGAAAGGTCAATATTCAGGAAATTTTACTTCAAGTTAATGATGCAGAAAAGGCCAAGGCCGAACTTGAAAAACTTGCGCAGACGAAGCAGCAAGAGCTTCGCTCTGATGAGCAAAAAATTCAAAAGATGCAAGAGGATTTTCAAAAGCAGCATATGGTTTTAAGTGATGCTAAGAAAGCTGAAAAGCAAAGAGAAATTCAAGAGGCAATTATTGCAATTCAAGAGAAAAGTCAGCGCTTTCAGCAAGAAATGCAAAGAAAGGAAGACGAACTTAAAGAACCAATTCTAGAGCGAATTACGGCGGTTATCCAAACCGTTTCTGAAAGTGAAAAAGTTGATCTTACTTTTGAAGTTTCAATTGCTCCAGTTATCTATGCCAAGAATGCAAAAGACCTGACAGCGAAAGTTGTTGAAGAGTACAATAAAAGGCATAAGTAGAAAAAAATAGATTCAAAGTTTTTGGATAAGGGGAACGGGATGGGAGTCATGTTCCCCTTTTTTTATGATTGCTAAAGAGGACGATAGAAATGAGGATTTCGGAACTAAATACTTTGGGCTGCCAGTTAAGCTTAAGCTTTGGGAGAGAGGATTGCTCGCGTCCAACCACGATTGATTACCCTCTTGAGTCAGGACTAATCTTTATAAAAGACGCAAAGTTTTTGTCTAAGTTTGGAGAGCATAATTTAGATGGAAAATTAAAAGATTA
>SKIL01000150.1 GCA_007116425.1 Bacteriovoracaceae bacterium
CCAAAGCTTTGTGAGATGCTCGCTTGGTATCATCGGGAGTTTTTTAAATATAATCTCGATCCAAATATGATTTTGATTGGCCCAGGGTCAAAGGAATTAATCTTTCAAGCGCTTTATGTTCTTGAGGGAGAGGTTTTTGTGCCAGCACCCAGTTGGGTGAGCTATGGGCCTCAGCTCAATATAAGAGGAAAGAAAATTCACGCAGTCCTCACAAAAAGAGAGAACTCTTATAAGCTTCAAGCTGATGAGTTGGCCGAAGCGTGTGAGGGAGATACCGAGCAACAAAAAATTCTCATTCTCAATAATCCAAGCAATCCGACTGGTGCCGTTTACACAGAGGAAGAGATCGTCGCTTTAAGTAAGGTCTGTCGAGATCATCGTATTATTGTAATCGCAGATGAAATTTATGCTTTAACAAATTTTTCTGGTCGACCCTATGTAAGTTTTCATCAGCATTACCCAGAGGGCACGATCGTCACTGGGGGTTTAAGTAAATCGCATGCTGCTGGAGGCTATCGAATGGGGTTTATGGCCTTGGCGCCGAATATGGAAGAGGTGATTAAGTCTTTAAGTGCAATGATTAGTGAGACTTTCAGCGCTGTAAGTTCTCCCATTCAGTATGCAGCATTAGAGGCATATTCTGGAGATTATGATCTTATGAGTTATATCAAGCAGTGTACCCGAATCCATAAAGTTGTAGGTGAGTATATGCATAAGCGTTTTATCGACATGGGGCTAAATTGCCCTAAACCTGAGGGGGCGTTTTACCTCTTCCCTGATTTTTCTAATTTTAAAGATTCTTTGCAGGCCAAAGGTATCCACTCGTGCGTTGATCTTGCGGGAAGACTATTAATTGAAAATTCTGTGGCCACTCTTCCTGGAGATGATTTTTACTACCCAAAAGAAAATTATGGAATTCGAGTGGCGACGGTTGATTATAATGGAGAAGATGTTTATCAAGAATCGCTGAAACCAGTTTTACACACTGATGAGCCATTTGCCTTACTCGACGATAGTTTTGTTGAAGAAAATTGTCCAAGTATTAAGCGAGGGTGTGACGAAATTGAAAACTTTATTAAAGAGCTTGAGTAATCCCGTATGGCGAATTTTTGGAATTTAATAAAAATTAAAAAATTATTTAATTTTAGGTCATCTTCAAAGGAAGAAGATCGCTGCGTTTATACTACTGACCCCGCCTACGATGAAACAAAAATAACAGCAATTATCTGCGGCCATTGTGGTTTTCACCATACGCAAGGAAACTTATTCTTAGCAAGTACTGGGGGGAAGAGGCTAGGGCCGACCAATTTACCGATATTTAAAAACGGTCAACGCATTCAAACTCTTAAGAGTTATCAAAGTATGAATTATTTCAAGAAGGATAAATGCTGCCCTGTTTGTAACCAAGAATGGGAGAACGCTCATGTGACCAAGGTCATGAGAGTTGTTTTTATTGCCTTAATTTAGTCTTACCCCTTTACAAACGGTCAAATATCAAAGTTTTCAGGTACTTGAGATACTTATAATGAGGAAATGATTAAAAGTTTCATTTTTTTTTAATTTTGTACAATATGAGTTTGTGATACAATTGTAAGAGTCTGAAATTGTTGTTTACAACCGAAATAAGGGTTAAAGTCAATGGATAAGCAGAGAAGAAACCTTATAAAGTTTGGCCTGGCCGGAATTCTTTTTCCTTTTGGTTCTTTGTTTGGAAGCCCTTTGAGTCCAGGCCGAGGGTTGAGTGCAGTTGAAAAGCTTAGTCTATTGACCAGCTCTAGTAAAGTAGTTATGGTTACTCCTGGCCAGAGATTAGCGCTTCCCTCTGCACCAAAAGTAGGTAGCTCTGTTTTTGTGTTGGTTGATGAAGTATCTCTCAAGGGAGAGTTGCCAAAAATCGTATGGAGAGATGACTTGATCCTTGGAGGGAGAGAGGATCTAGTATTAGATCAAATTTCAAACTTTTTACTTGTTTTTAAAGGAAAGAAATCTGGTTGGGTGATTGCCTAAAGTGATTATGAAATTATTTAACTATTTTTTGTTTTTAAATTTTTTATTATGTGCGCCGCTTGCCTTCTCTGCTCAACGTAATGTCGATCCAGCTACATTTTATACTATGGACTGGGATTATCATCAGGGGAAAGGTTTTCTGTCCGTTACACATGTTAATAATAGATTATTGCACATAAGATATATAACCACTTATATTAATGCCTTTGGTTGGGAGAATTTTCCTACGAGTGATGAAAGAGATCGCTTGAGGATATGGAATGATTTTGTTGGGAGATGGAGTAACGAAGGTTCTGCCATTAATTTTTCGCGAATGTCCGGTTGTAATTTCGAAGAAGCTAACTACTCAGTAGATACCCCTAGCGGAGGAGATTGGTTTCAGTTGATTCTTAGGGTGGATTGTGAAGGTAGTCTGCGTGGAGGAAGGATTGCTGTCGACTTAGCTGCTCCAGGATCTTCAATTCGCGAAGTCGACGTCACTATTAGTCTGTCTCGTGGCTCCCAAACTTATGAAAGGCTCCCCCGTGGGGTTGGAGAGTTTTCTTTATAAGATCAATCGGCCTAGTTTCCATTTGCCTTTTTGAGGAGGAAGCTCCTTGTGATAAAAAAGGCCATTGCAAAAAAACCTGCTGTGAGTGATAAAATGAGCGGTATGTTTACTCGTATGAGTTTGTGGTTGTGCTCATTATAGGATTTTAGTTCAGATTCATTTGCAATATTAGAGAGATCCCACCTTCTTAGGTTTTGGTTGAACGAAGAAGCATTTTCAAAGATATCTCTCATATATAAAACTTTAGAAGTGTCCCACCTGCCTATATTTTGATTAAAAGAGCTTGCACCTGCGAACATTTGGATCATGAAGTTTACTTCTGAGGTGTCCCAGTTGCCAATATTTTGATTAAACGAAGATGCATGGTGAAACATCCAACTCATATCTCTAACATTTGAAGTATTCCAATTACCGATGTCTTGATTGAAAGAAGATGCACGATAAAACATCCAACTCATATTTGTAACAGTTGCTGTATTCCAGTTGCCGATATCTTGATTAAAGCTTGAGGCCCCAGCAAACATTCCACTCATATCTCTCGCTAAAACGGTATTCCAATTACTAATATCAGAGTTAAAGTGCTCAATTCCAGCAAACATATAGCGAAAACCTGTTACTTTAGCGACATCCCACTGGGAAACGTCATGCTCAAATGAAATAGCATTATTAAACATATAACTCATGTCTGTGACATTAGAGGTGTCCCACTGTGATATATCTTGATTAAAGGAGTTAGCATGGGAAAACATCGAGCTCATGTCGATAACATTGGAGGTGTCCCACTGAGATATATCTTGATTGAAAGAGCTTGCCCCAGAAAATAAACGATCCATGCGAAGTATATTTGAAGTATTCCACTTGCCTATATTTTGGTTAAATGTCGAAGCTCCCTCAAACATTCTCGTAACAACTTCAACGTTTGAGGTGTCCCATGAACCAATATCTTGATCAAAAGATGAAGTTTCTCTAAACATTTCACTCATATTTGTAATATTTGAGACATCCCAATGAGAAATATTTGAATTAAAACTTGTAGCACCTTTAAACATTTCACTAAGGTCGGTTACGAATTCAAGGTTGGGAGCATCAGTTGCTTCGAGAGTAAAGTTAGACGCCCCGTGGAACATACCTCGTACTGACATCCATTTATTATTGCCCCATTGCAAGACCTTCAGTAGCTTTTTTGCATCACCAGTACCTTTAAAACTAAAAGAGTCAACTCTTCCTGTAATGGAGACTTGGTACACTCCTGGTTGATTATAAGTGTGAGTAATTTGGTCCTGGGTTGCCGATGTAATGCGGTCTTTATTTCCATCCCCCCAGTTCACAACAAAGTCGTAAGAGTATTCGTCCGAAAGAGGGAGTCGAATTTGATTTGGCTTCGAAACTCCGGGATTGTCAGTTTTCCATACAGTAATAAAAGCACTTGATTGAGGCTGGGACGCAAAAATAGGAAAACTTAAAAAAAGAGAAAATAAAAAGATATACATGAGTCCTTCCTTTGGATTAACTCTTGAGACCAATAGATAAAGTATATCGATCTTTATGTGAACAAACTTTTTGTGCTCGATGAAGAAAGTTTTGGCTTTTAACCTCAAGGAGAATACCCATGCCATCTAGGGGGAATATATCAATAGAATTTGCAGAAGCCTTATTTTGCTTAATGCTTACAAACCCTCCATCATCATCCTTAAGTGGAATGGGAATATGGTAAAGAAGAAAGGTGAAAGAGTCTAGATTTGTGCTTTTTCCGTCATTATCACCGTGCCATTTAGATTCACCAGAACCGTTCCAAAGGCAAATGTCTATTCTGGGGTTTATGCCTTTAGTTATAAACGTAGGCAAATACTTTTTGACAATTTTTAAGCACCAAGATTGGTAATGCTCTGGTACGTTATTTACTGCGCAATCATCAAACCTCTCGTATTTCTCTTGAGGTACTCTCAAATGGCGGTTGGCCCAGCAAGGTATTTCTTTATAAAGCCCGTCGAGATCGGGAGTCCACATTTCAGATTCAATACTGTTTTTTAAATAAAGCAGATCTTCTACTTCTAACTGGATAAGCTTAAAACCATAATCCCGCAGAGATTGATCAGAATAATAAGCTTCGCAGTTAAAATGCGTCATGTTTGATGCCCTGCTTATGTAGAGTGTAGAAAGCTTATGATATAAAAAGTTAAGTGCGAAGTAAATCTTGGAGGTGAATTTTGTTTACTGTAGTTTTACTTTGGCGCGAATAGAGAGGGAGTTTAATTTGTGGAACTGATAATAAAGCCTACCGAGAAATGCAATTTTTCATGCTCATTTTGTTCAAGTACCGATATTGACTCTGATCAAAATGAAATGCTTGATGTACAGCAGATTTTTCGATTTTTAGATCGATACCCTGAAACCAGTACAATTATTATTAATGGTGGAGACCCACTTGTTATTAAGCCTGAATATTATTGGGAGATTTTAGAGTATATACGCAAAAAAAGACTATTAACCAATATTTCTTTTACCACTAATCTTTGGGACTTTTGTCAAAGTCCAAATAAGTGGAGGGATCTCTTTAATCAGCCGGAGGTTGGGGTTACGACAAGCTTTCAATTCGGGCCTGGACGTACAAAGGCAAATGGTGAAGTCTACAGTGAAAGTGATTTTTGGAAGGCCAGTGATTTGATGCTTAAGTACTGTGGGTATCGTCCCGACTTTATTTCAGTTATTAATTCTGAAAATGAGCATTTTGCCATAGATAATGTGGCCTTGGCGAAAAAAATGAGTGAGGGAAAGAAACCAGGAACCGGTCCTAGCGGAGAAAAAATTGGAGTTGAATGCAAGCTAAATTATATGATGGCCTCAGGAACTCCTGTTTATCATCGTGGGGCAAAGAAGTATATTGGTGCAGGAGAGCAAGTTTATGAATTAAGTCGGATCTATCAAATTTATCTCCAGGTTTATCGAGAAAATTTAACCGACTGGGAATTTAACACAAAGCAATTACGTGTCAGGTTAAAGGGAGGGGCTACTTCTTGCCCACAAAATAGAAACTGTGACGAAGGTATAAGGGCCCTTAATCCTGATGGTTCTTATTATAGTTGTGGTGCCTTTGGAGATGATAAGGATAAAGGTATTGATTTTGAGCTAGAGGTTTCTGAAGGAAAGTTTTTTACTCCTTTAAGTAGTGATCCGGAGTTATTTTCTTTAAAGCAAGAATGTCTAACCTGTCCAATGTTTCAGATTTGTAACGGTTGTAGGAAAACAATTAAGGATATGAAAAAGTTCGGCGTTGTAGAGTCTCACTGTTCTAAGATGAAATCTATTGCAAATGAAATTTTGGCCATATGATTATAAGTTTAAATCCAACCTATCTTTGTAACTTTAGAAATGGAAAGTGTGCGAAAACCTGCTATTTGACTGCTGATCAACTTGCGAGTGAGTCCGTACTTGATCTTGAAGTCTTGAAAAAGAAAGTTTTGGAGGTAAAAGAAGAGTGTGGATTGGATCACATCGACCTGTACGGTGGCGAAATCACTTTGTTACCAGATTCCTATCAGTTTGAGCTTGCAAGTTTTTTAACAACACTCAATTGCAGTGTTAATGTTGTCACAAATTATTCTCGTCCTGACTCTATAATTTTAACCTCACCTTTGACAAATGGCTTTGATATCTCGGTTAGTTGGGACTACACCGCCAGACAGGGCTGGAGTAAGGTCTTGAAAAATATGCAAGAAACGAAAAGACCTTTTGCCATTTTGTCACTTGCTTCTCCAGAGTTTGCACGACATGATCCGGAAGATTTTTTTGAAATTATTGCAAAACTTGAAAATTTAATTTGTTTTGAAATAAAACCTTATAGTCAGAACCAGAGTAATAGCTATTCTTTTGGTCATAAAGACTATGAAAAGTTAGTACAAAAATACATCGAGGTTTATGAGAGAAGAAAATACCCCTTTATGTTTACTAATATTGAGTTACTGAAGGATAGCTTGGCCAAGGAAAAAGTGAGCTGGAGTGACGAGCATCTCTATCTTAATCCTAGGGGAGAGTGGTGTGTTCTAGATTTTGATGATAAGGGGCGAGAGTATTTTCATAAAGTTTTCGATCTAGCCGGATTTAAAAAATGGGAAGAAAATGAAAAGCGTCATTTCAAGTTAGATCCTGTTTGTTCTAAATGTAGCTTCTTAGGACATTGCCTCAGTGAACATCTTCGTCCTATTGTGAATTTTGAGAGTGAAGGTTGTAGTGGGTACAGAGGACTTATAGAGTGGTATGATGAGCGTAGACTTAGATAAACTAAATGATGAGCTGAAAGATTTGAATCTAAGTACGGATTTGGCATTTTATTTAGGTCATCCCCATTTGTACGTTCATGATTGTGTCGGCTATATTTTTGAGGGGACATCAAGTTTCTACAGATCGAAGTATCCTGCCGACGATATGGAAAGATGGAGAGCACGTATTTTGAATGATTTTTATCAAGAGAATATGTCTATCAAGCTTGAAGGGATTGAGAAAGTGGTAGATCTTATGGCCTACAACTCTTTATTTAATTATTTAGAAAAAAAAATGAGCTTTCAGGGTATTACTTTTCACCTTTTTTTCTCTCCAGAATCAGGTGAGAGTTTTGATCTTCACTCAGATGATGTGGCCGTCTATCTTTATCTTTTAGCAGGAGAAAAAAAGTTGAGGATAGAAATGGAACAAGGTGGGAGCTTACAAAGCTTAAAGCTTACTGAAGGGGAAGGGACGCTAATACAAAAAGGGTATTTACACCAAGTATTTCCTCATAAGGTAAAAACGGTAGCTTTAAGTATTGGACATAATCATTTGGGGCGGGGTGTTTATGAAGGCATGGAAATATAATCAGTTTAATTATTATTCACTTGTGAATCAGTTTGAAGACAGTCTTGATGACAAAGAGGTTATTACCATCAAGAGAGATGACCCAGAATTTATCAATAAGATATTGTTATATTTTAGGCAGAAAGACGTTCCTTTTATTTATCCTCCAAAAAGCTATTTTGTAGGAATCGTTTATGCTCGCCTTCTTGTTGATTATTTTGGAGAAGAGTTTTATGAAGTTTTAAGTGATCCGGATTTATTGTATGGGAATGACTCTTGTTTTCTTCCCTATGATCAGGACAAGGAGGTCTATGACTCCGTAATACAACATGTGGGTCTTGACTTTGATCTTACGGGAGGGATGGTCCCAGATGTTTTTAAGTATTTTCAAGCTGAGATGCTTGGAAAGTAGCAACAAATTGTTTTTGATCTTAGAGGATTTCAGGATTAACAATATATGGGTCTTCTGGATAGTAGTAACGTTTTACTCTAACAAAATTTTTGCCAGAAAAAGTTGCAGCGTATAGACCAAAGGATTGGCGAAATTTTTCTATGCAAGCTGTATTAAGTTCTTCCGCGGTTAGCATGGCCGTAGGAAAGTAACAGTTGAAAAATCTCTCAACTTGGTTTTGACTTTCGTGAAAGAAGTAGTAGTCTTTATTTCCGTTCTCAAAAAAACCTATCCCAAACAGTGAACTCCCCATCTTCCAGTTTGATTTTGGAGGAAGGTTGGTTAAAGCAAAGTTTTCATCATGTGCGTTCGCGAAAAAGTAGATTTTGTATTTCAAAATATCAGAAGATGATGTTTGTTTCAGGGCCCAATAATTCATGAGTTCAGATGTTGCATAAATATCCGGAGAGAAAAGAGTGTGTTGAGTCAGATATTTTAGAGTGGGCGTTCCCTCAAAAACGATTGAAGTTTCATTTTGTGAGACACCTATCATTTCAATCTTATGCGTATTTATTGCCTCTTGAACAGGTGTTTTAGAGTTGAGCCGTTGAGGTATTAGCTCACAATAATTCATCGATTTATAGCTAACTTCCTTGGTTCCGTCTGAATTAAGTTGAATTTCAAAAATTGTTTTCTGCACACTTATCGTCGC
>SKIL01000379.1 GCA_007116425.1 Bacteriovoracaceae bacterium
ACTTATCCGCCATTGTCATTGTAATCGCCGCCGTCAACGTCGTCTTACCGTGGTCTACGTGACCAATTGTTCCCACGTTTACGTGTGGCTTACTTCTTTGAAACGTTTCCTTTCCCATGATTTATTCTCCTTAAAAAAGTAAAAACATATTTATATAAAGATTCCTCTACTCTCTAACATTTTTTTTGCAAGATCCATTGGCATTGGGTTGTAGCGATCAAATTTCATTGTAAAACTCGCTCTTCCCTGACTGCTGGATCTCAGGTCGGTACTATAGCCAAAAAGTTCTGAAAGGGGAACTTCTGCTAAAACCTGTTCTTTGCCCGACTTTGTATTAAAAGACAAGACTTTACCACGCTTGGTATTGATGTCAGCAATCACTTCTCCGGTATACTCTTGAGGTGTGATGACTTCAACACTCATAATAGGCTCAAGCATTTGAATTTGGGCCTTTTTACAGGCTTCAGAAAAGGCCGCGGCTGCAGCAATAGAGTATGGTACTTCCGCCGATTCAAGCTCGTTATACTCAGCCTCAAGCAGTGTGGCCTTAATATTAATAAAGGCATAACCGGCCAGCCCTCCACCTGGTGCCGTATCGCGAATACTTCTTTCAATAGAATCCAAAAAGTTTTGCGGGAGATCTCTTTTTGTGAGCTTTGTTTCAAACAGAACTCCATTTTGATAGTCAGCCGGCTCCACTTTAATTTTACAGTGACCGAATTGAAACTTATCACCTTGCTCTTTTCTGAAAGTTGATTCGCCCTCTCCAGTGTTGACGATACTTTCACGATAAGCGACTTGAGGCTTACCGACGCGTATGCCAACTTTGAACTCTCTCTGGAGTCGATCTGCAATAATCTCTAAATGGAGCTCACCCATTCCATAGATCAAAAGTTGCCCTGTCTCAGGGTTATTGCGATAGCTAAAAGATGGATCTTCCTTTGTGAGATGATCTAATGATTCTAAAAGTTTTTTTTCATCGGCCGTAGTTTTTGGCTCAATCGCAATAGAAATCACGGTTTCTGGAAAATCCATTAAGTCATAAATAATTGGTTTGTGTTCAGCACATAGAGTTTCTGAAGTCGTTGTATATTTAAGACCTGCGATTGCGACGATATCGCCAGCGTAGGCTTCCTTGAGTTCCGTTCGCTTATTTGCGTGCATTTGCAAAATTTTATTCACTCGCTCTTTTTTGCCTTTGAGCGGGTTGAGAATATTTTGTCCAGACTTAAGAGTTCCAGAGTAAATTCGCACATATGTTAGTGTTCCAACAAAAGGGTCTGTGGCAATTTTAAAAGCATACCCGCTAAACAGCTCGTCCTCATTAGGCTTTCGTACTTCTTCTTTCTCGCGGTCTTTTGCACTCACACCAACGACTTCACCTCGATCAAGAGGAGAAGGAAGAAAGTCTACAACACCATCTAGAAGCGGTTGAACCCCTTTATTTTTAAAAGCGGTTCCACAGTAAACTGGAATAAAACCATTTTCGATTACGGCCTTTCTAATTGCCAACTTTATCTCTTCAACTGAAAGCTCTTCACCCTCAAGATATTTATTCGCTAGATCATCATCAAAGTCTGCAATTCCCTCAATCAATTCTTCTCGATACATTTGAGCTTCGTCTTGTAAATCTTCAGGAATATCGACAGTATCAAAACTTGCTCCAAGGTCATCACCTTTCCAATAAATCGCCTTTTGATTAATTAAATCAACAACACCCTCAAACTCTTCTTCTGCTCCAATTGGGATTTGAATTGCGTAAGCCTTTTTACCCAGCTTTTCTCTAATCTCTGAAACACAATTAAAAAAGTCTGCTCCAATGCGATCCATCTTGTTCACAAATGCGACTCTTGGAACTTTATAGCGATCGGCCTGGGCCCAAACGGTTTCAGATTGAGGCTCGACACCAGAGACGGCACAAAATACACCTACAGCACCATCAAGAACTCTTAACGAGCGCTCAACTTCAATTGTAAAATCCACGTGCCCAGGAGTATCGATAATATTAATTCGTGTATCTTTCCACTGACAGGTTGTCGCGGCAGATGTGATCGTAATCCCACGCTCTTGCTCTTGAACCATCCAATCCATCGTGGCGGCGCCGTCATGGACTTCTCCGATTTTATGACTCTTACCCGTATAGTATAGAACTCTCTCCGTGGTCGTTGTTTTACCAGCATCGATGTGGGCCATGATTCCAATATTTCGAATTTTTTCTAAATTAACCGCCATTGTCTTTATCTCGTTCTCAAAGAAGATTCACTGAATCTTCGCTCTGTTTTAGCTGTTTGTATTTGCGCTGAATAATAGCTAGAAAAATCGAAAATGGCCTCTTAAAGTTGATAAATACTTTAAGAGGCCATTTCTTAGTTTGAAATTTTTTTGAAGCTTACCACTTTAAGTGAGCAAAGGCCTTGTTTGCCTCGGCCATTTTGTAAACATCTTCTCTTTTCTTAACCGCACCACCACGATTGTTAGCAGCATCGATTAACTCATCAGACAATTTATCAACCATTGTCTTTCCGTTACGAGAACGAGAATAGTCACGCAACCATCTGATGGCCAATGACTGACGTCTTGAAGCTCTTACTTCAACTGGAATTTGGTAAGTCGCTCCACCAATCCGACGAGATTTAACCTCGACAGCTGGCTTCACATTACTTAGAGCTTTCTTGAAAACTTTTAGAGGCTCTTCGCCAGTTTTCTTTTCTACGACACTTAAAGCGCCATAAAAAATCTTTTCAGCTACAGCTTTCTTGCCACCTTTCATCAAAGCATTGACGAATTTTGTGACAACGATATCTTGATATACGGGATCAGGTAGTACTTCTCTTGAGGGCGCTCTGTGTTTTCTACTCATTAGTGAATCTCCTTCAACACATTGTGTTTACTCTTCTCTATTCAAATCAAACGAGGTCGGAATAGAAAAGTTATCTTATATTAAATTAATTAGCTCTTAGGTCTTTTTGCACCGTACTTAGATCGTCTCTGACGTCTCTTATCTACACCAGTAGCATCGAGCGCACCACGAACAGTATGATAACGAACACCAGGAAGATCTTTAACCCTTCCACCTCTTACTAGAACAATCGAGTGCTCTTGAAGGTTGTGTCCCTCTCCACCGATATAAGAAGTTACTTCGAATCCACTTGTTAAGCGAACACGACAAACTTTTCTCATGGCCGAGTTAGGTTTTTTAGGTGTTGTCGTATAAACACGAGTACATACACCACGTCTTTGTGGACAAGAAACAAGCGCTGGAGACTTAGTCTTAATGTACTTGTCTTGTCTACCCTTTCGAATAAGTTGATTAATTGTAGGCATTTTCCACTGCTCCTTAAATTGTACTACACGAACTTGCCGTCTATCATATCCTAGCTAGCTTGTGGATTTAACACACTGAACTAGCTAGGACAAGTTTTTTTATAATGTCAAAGTTACTGAATCTTCGTTAAAATCGCCTTTTTCTGCATTTTCTTCCTCTGTTCCAACGGCATCGAAGTCTCGATAGCGTGAAATCCCAGAACCTGCAGGAATCAAGCGACCCATAATCACGTTTTCTTTAAGCCCTCTAAGCTCATCTTTCTTCCCTTCAAGCGCTGCTTGGGTAAGAACTTTCGTTGTCTCCTGGAATGAAGCCGCAGAAATAAATGAGTCTGTCGTTAACGAAGCCTTAGTAATACCTAGTAATAGTGGTTGATACTGGGCCGGAGCTTCATCATGTTGAGTCAGCTCTTCGTTAACTCTAAGAACTTCAGACTTTGTGACTTGATCACCAACAACAAACATTGAATCACCTGGATCAGTAATTTCAACTTTCTTTAACATCTGGCTAACAATAACCTCGATGTGCTTGTCATCAATGTCCACACCTTGTAAGCGATATACCTCTTGAATTTCATCAATGATATATCTTGCAAGGGCCTTAATTCCTTTAACTCTTAGTATGTCGTGTGGATTAGAAGGTCCATCCATAAGCGCATCACCAGCTCTTACATAGTCACCTTCGTTAACAATAACATAACGTCCCTTAGGTACTGTATATGTCATTGAATCACTTCCATCATCTGGTTTCACGATAATTCTTCTATTACCTCTAAGCTCTGGACCAAATTCAATATGCCCTGAAACATCAGCGATCTGAGACGCATTGGTCGGCTTACGAGCTTCAAAAAGTTCTGCAACTCTCGGAAGACCCCCGGTAATATCTTTAGTTTTTGTCGTTTCACGAGAGAGACGAGAAAGTGCCGAACCGGCCTTAACCTCATCACCTTCGTTAACAACAATATTGGCCCCAACCTGTAAGCGATAAATCGCCTTTCTCTTGGTACCTTCAACCATGAGCGTTTCACCAGCATCATTTACGATTTCAATACGTGGCTGCTGCGAAGGATCTTTTGATTCCATAACAACCTTCTGAGTAAGACCTGTAACTGGGTCAAGTTGCTCAGTAATTGTTGAGCCGGCCACGATATCAACGTATTTAACCTTACCTTCAACTTCTGAAAGAAGCGGAATGGCGAACGGATCCCACTCGAGAAGCTTATCACCAACGTTGACTTCATCGCCTTCGCTGAAGAAAAGTTTCGCTCCATAAGTTGCAGGGTAGCGCTCTTTTTCAACCCCAGTGGCATCCTTGATGACCACCTCACCCACTTTGTTCATAACGACACTTACGCCCTCTTCATTTGTGGCCGTACGAACGTTTTCAAGAACAACTCTACCAGCAGTTCGAATCTCAGTTTTGTTAACCTGTGCACCTGCAGTTGCCGTACCACCGACGTGGAAGGTTCTCATCGTAAGCTGAGTTCCAGGCTCACCAATTGACTGGGCCGCAACAACACCGACCGCTTCACCAACGCTCACGAGACCACCGCGAGCGAGGTCACGTCCAAAACAGTGAGCACAGAAACCGTGTCTAACATTACAAGTGAGAACCGAGCGCACCTTAATTTGGTCAACTTCATTCTCAATAAGAACTTCAACCTCTTTTTCAGTAATTAGTGTATTTCGTGGATAAATCTCTTCACCGTCTGGTCCAAGAACAGCAGATGCTGTCATACGTCCCATTGCTCTGTTGGCAACGTGCTCAACAATCTCTCCGGCCTCAACACGAGACTGTAGAATAATTCCATCAGTTGTCTCGCAATCTTGGATCCGAATAATTCCATCCTGTGCAACATCAACTAGACGTCGAGTTAGATAACCCGAGTTAGCTGTTTTAAGCGCCGTATCGGCAAGACCTTTACGAGCACCGTGAGTAGAAGCAAAGTACTGAAGAACCGATAGCCCCTCTCTAAAGTTAGAAGTAATCGGTGTTTCAATAATTTCACCCGATGGCTTGGCCATAAGACCACGCATACCGGCCAACTGTCTCATCTGGTTTGTCGAACCTCGAGCACCAGAGTCGGCCATCATGAATAGAGAGTTAAATGAAGGAGCCTTAATTTCTTCTTCACCATCTTTCTCGCTCACAAAAGTGTCTGTTGAAATTTTCTCAATCATAACTTTTGTAAGTTTCTCATTCGTTTGCGCCCAAACGTCGACGATCTTATTGTATCGCTCACCGTTTGTAATTGAACCTTCGTTGTATTCTTCCGTAATCTTGGCCACTTCATCGTGAGCTTCTTGAAGAATTCCAACCTTTTCAGTTGGAATCGTCATATCGTTCACATTAATTGAAATACCAGCTTTTGTTGCTTGGTAGTAACCAAGCTTCATGATCGAGTCAGCGAGAAGCACAGTATCTTTTTCTGTACCTACTCGGTAAGCCTTATCGATCAGTTTACCAAGCGCCTTCTTATCTAGAATTTTATTAACATCATCAAACTTCAAGCAGTCTGGACAAACGTCAAAAACGAATGTTCTTCCCACTGTAGTCTCGTACATTTTACCTTTAATACGCACTTTAATTGGCGCTTGAAGGTGAAGACCGCCCGAGTGATAAGCAAACTGTGCCTCTTCTTTAGAAGAGAAAGTTGCTCCGTAACCCCGAGCATATGGTCTCATTCTCGTCATATAGTAAAGTCCGAGAACGATATCCTGAGAAGGAACGATAATTGGTGTCCCATCTTTTGGAGAAAGAATATTGTTAGTCGACATCGCTAATACACGCGCTTCAACTTGGGCCTCAAGTGAAAGTGGAACGTGCACTGCCATTTGATCACCATCAAAGTCTGCGTTAAAGGCCGTACAAACGAGAGGATGAAGCTGAATCGCCTTACCTTCAATAAGTACAGGTTCAAATGCCTGAATACCAAGTCGGTGAAGTGTCGGAGCACGGTTAAGAAGTACTGGGTGCTCTTGCACAACTTCTTCGAGGATGTTCCAAACTTCATCTGTTTCCTGATCAACCATCTTTTTGGCCACTTTAATTGTTGTACAGTGACCTCTTTCAATGAGTTTGTTGTAAACAAATGGCTTGAAGAGCTCAAGTGCCATAAGTTTTGGTAGACCACATTGATGTAATCTCAAGTTTGGCCCAACCACGATCACAGATCGACCAGAATAATCAACACGCTTACCAAGAAGGTTTTGACGGAAACGCCCCTGCTTACCTTTGAGCATGTCAGAAAGCGAGCGAAGTGGACGCTTGTTTGCACCAGTGAAGACTTTTCCTCTTCGACCGTTATCAAAAAGGGCATCAACCGCTTCTTGAAGCATTCGCTTTTCATTACGGATAATAATTTCTGGAGCATTAAGTTCCTTAAGTCTTCTTAAACGATTGTTACGGTTAATCACTCGTCGATAAAGATCGTTAAGGTCTGATGTCGCAAATCTTCCGGCCTCAAGAGGAACAAGTGGACGAAGATCAGGTGGTAGAACAGGAATAACTTCCATCATAAACCACTCAGGCTGATTATCAGACTTTAAAAGAGACTCAATAACTTTAAGGCGCTTAATAATTTTTGTTCGCGCCATCTCTGTCGTAGCAGCTCTAAGACCACGACGAAGAGTTTTATTTTCAAGATCTAGGTCAACCTTTCTCAAAAGGTCTTTGACAATTTCTCCACCCATTCCAGCTTCGAAATCAACACCTTGCTCTTTCAACTCAGCGTACTGCTGTTCAGTAATAACTCGACCAACATCCAACCCACCATCAACACCATCTGTTGCTGACTGAGTTACAATAAAGGCTTCGTAATAAAGAACTTTTTCTAATTCTTTAAGCGTCAGGTTAAGTATCGCTCCAAGTCTTGAAGGGAGTGATCTTAAAAACCAAATATGAGCAACCGGAGCGGCCAATTCGATATGACCGCATCTTTCGCGTCGAACCTTTGAAAGTGTAACTTCAACACCACACTTCTCGCAGACAACTCCACGGTGCTTCATTCGCTTATATTTTCCACAAATACATTCGTAGTCTTTAATTGGGCCAAAAATCTTAGCGCAAAAAAGACCATCTCTTTCAGGCTTAAAAGTCCTGTAGTTAATAGTCTCAGGCTTTTTCACTTCTCCAAAAGACCATTCACGGATCGTATCGGGTGAAGCAAGTCTTACCGAAACGGCTTCGACGCTAATCGGGTCTTTCGGTTTATCAAAAAAATTCAGAAGGTCTTTCATATTCTCTAACCTCTTAATGAAGGGGGCTTTCGGTTATCTCTCCTCAGCCCCATGATTCACTTATTTATTAGCTCAAACTTAAATTCCTGGCCCAGTTGAATTATTCAAATGTTCCTTGCTCTTCTCCAGCATTTTCCTCAAGTTTTACGTCGAGACAAAGGGCCTGAAGCTCGCGAATAAGAACATTAAATGATTCTGGTAGTCCTGGCTCAAGAACTTGTTCACCTTTAACGATAGACTCATACATTCTCGTTCTTCCGATCACGTCATCCGACTTAACCGTCAAGAACTCTTGAAGAGTATAGGCCGCACCATATGCTTCAAGTGCCCAAACTTCCATTTCCCCAAGTCTCTGCCCACCAAATTGTGCTTTACCACCAAGCGGCTGCTGAGTCACAAGAGAGTAAGGTCCAGTTGATCTAGCGTGTAGCTTCTCATCAACAAGGTGGTGAAGTTTAAGCATATACTTCGCACCTACTGAAACTTCTTCAGCAAAAGCATCACCAGTCATTCCATCAAACAAAAGTGTTTTCGCTGATGGATCGAGATCTGCTAACTCAAGCATTTCACGAATATGACTTTCACCGGCACCATCAAATGCTGGAGTTGCAAAGCGCACACCTGTTGTAAGCTCTTGAGCGACTTCCTTTACTCTTTGATCACTAGCTTTTTTGAGCCATTCTTTTACCTCATCTGTTTTATAGATGGCGTAAATGAAGTCCTTCAGCTCATTAATTTCAGCTTGCTCTTCGAGCATCACTTTAAATTTTTCACCAAGTCCTCTTCCGGCCCAGCTTAAGTGTAACTCAAGAAGCTGACCAATATTCATACGAGACGGAACCCCAAGTGGGTTAAGTACGATGTCTACTGGTGTTCCATCGGCCAAGAAAGGCATATCTTCAAGTGGTAGAACATTAGAA
>SKIL01000317.1 GCA_007116425.1 Bacteriovoracaceae bacterium
TCCCGAATTCGTCCAAGCCCTCATCGAAGGTTTTACCCTCGACGAATTGGCCGAGCTAATGGACTTCAGCACCTTGAAAAACCACAGTGGTCACTACATCACCCCACTGTTCGAGGAAAAGATTGAAGACATCGTCTGGTCGGTGGAGATCACCTTTGGCGAGTCGCGCCAGCAACTCTTTCTCTACATTCTGCTGGAGTTTCAATCGATATGAAGGCCAAAAATAAACCTCTTCCCACACTTCTACTTTCCAGATCATCTAAGGATAAAAAGACACCACGGTGATCAAAGGCCAAAACTCGACAGTTGTCACCCATTTCTTCAGGGCAGTTCAAGCTGTCACCACCAGAGTGCCTCCAAGTCTGATTGAAAACTTCCAATCCATGAGCAAATGGTAAAATAGCACTCCGAGGGCCGGGATAGTAATATAAGTCTATGGAGTTTGAAGCACTTGGAACTCTCGTTTCAGGGTTATCTCTCCATGCTCTATAAGAACTTAAGTGATGAGAAATAAAACTCTGAATCTGCCGAACATCTTCTCTTTTTTCAATTCTTTGTTGAGTCGACTGCAATTGTATAATCGACTGATTTAAGTACAAGAAAATGGCCAAACCAATCCCACTGGCAATAAGCACTTCGACTAGGGAAAAACCAGCTTGCTTATGATGAAAATTACTCTCCACGACTCATCCCTTGACCACGAATATCTGAAACGCCATGAATTCTTCCGTCATTTAAATAATGAACGGCCTGAATTCGACAACCTAAGTCTTGCACATTTACAGTATGACCCCAAGACTCTAAGAGCCTAGTCGTTTCAGGAGAAAACCCAGGACGATCAACTCGGATTTGATCAGGTCGCCATTGATGGTGATACCTAACAGCTGAGACGGCCGTATACAAATCTAAATCATACATTAGAACATTCAAAATCGTACTCGCCACACAAGTTAAGATTCGAGTCCCAGAGGGGCTACCGAGAGCTAATAATGGTCGGTCATTTTCTATCACAATGGTCGGAGACATACTGCTCAAAGGTCGCTTGTGGGGTTCAACAATATTTGGCTCACCTCCAATTGCTCCAAACAAATTAGATGCCCCAACTTGCGCCGTGAAGTCATCCATCTCATTGTTTAAAACAACCCCTGTGCCCTTCGCGACCATACCGGAACCAAAAAAGCCGTTAATGGTTTGAGTGGAAGAAACAATATTTCCTTCAGCATCGGCGACTACAAAATGGGTCGTATGATCGGGTTCAACGATTTTGTCCTTAAGTTCAAAAGGAGTAACTTCTTCTACTGAGCGGGCCTGTCGATCTGGAATATTTCTTCTAATTTCTTGAGCATAAGTTTTTGACATTATTTTTTCGAGAGGGACATCAACAAAATCAGAGTCCCCCATATACTTTGCTCGATCGGCGAAGGCCTGCTGCATGGCGGATGCTATGAGGTGTATACTTCTCGCGTCATGAATTCCGAACTTTCCAAGAGAGTCATTTTCGATCGTATTCAAAATTTGAACAATATGTGCCCCACCAGAGCTTGGAGGCGGCATCGAAATAACTTCGCGTCCAAGAAAACTACCAACCACAGGACTTCGCCAAACAACATTATAAGAATCTAAATCTTTCTGACCTAAAATTCCTCCATAATCCTGGATACTCCTTATGATACTTTTAGCTGTTTCTCCAGAGTAAAAGCCAGCATGTCCATGTTCTGCAATTCTTTGCAATGTTTGTGCGAGATCAGACTGAACAAGAATATCCCCAACTTCAAGCGGCTCACCTTTGTCATTAAAAAAGATATTCACACTCTCTTCAAATTGCTCAAGTTTTTCCCTCGATCTCTCAAGAGCAAACCTTAGCTCTGGATAGACAGGAAAACCATTTCTGGCCAAAACAGTAGCAGGGGCCAAAACATCCTTAAGTGGTAAATTTCCATATTTTTGATGTAATTCTAAAATTCCGGCCACCATTCCTGGTACACCAACACTTAAGGGACCTTGTCTCGACAAATTTGGATCCGCAACACCTTGATCATCTAAAAACATATCGCGGTGGGAAGCGATCGGTGCCTTCTCTCTAAAATCAACCGCATGGTATTCAACCTCCTCGGCCACCCGCCGAACCATGGCAAAACCTCCACCACCAATACCTGTAGACTGAGGCCTTTCAACCGAGATCGTAAAAGTTACGGCCGCGGCCGCGTCAAATACGTTCCCACCTTTTTTAAACATTTGTTCACCCGCCATAGAGCTATAAGGACCTTGGGTAACAACCATAAACTGTTTCCCCCAAGCTTCATGGCCAGACCTTTGCTCCCCTTCGCCAAAGGGAACGATTAAAACATCACTCTCTCCGCCAAGACGGTCAACAAAAGAGCAATTCGTAAAAGAAAAAACACAAAGCAGTGTAAAACCTAAAGACCTAAGAAATCTTTTCATAATAAATAAGTCCTTTTAAAAACCAAAAAATCGCCTATAACCCCCCGATAACACAAACAAGAGACAGATCAATCTTTCGTCAGGCCAATCTTAACCGAACCCTAACAGAGTTTAAGTTAAGAATTTGTTAAAAAGGGTCTTTAAAATTGTATCAGGGAGTTAGTATTGCAGCAAAGGCAGTTTTATAACCTCTTGGGTCGATCACCCATAAAACTCATTTTGATAGGGTTTGTTTTTGCGACCTTTTGTGTCGAAAGCGTCTCAGCACAGGTGCGCATTAATGGTGCAGGAGCTTCCTTTCCCTATCCCATTTATGCAAGATGGATTTCTGAATACAATCAACACCAGAATGACTATCGATTTAACTACCAATCGATTGGAAGTGGTGGAGGGATTCGTCAGTTCTCCAATCGAACAGTTCACTTCGGGGCTTCAGACTCCCCTATGACAGATGATCACCTAGAGCGAGTGGATCGCGATATTATGCATATTCCTACAGTCATGGGTTCTGTAGTTATTGCATACAACCTTCCAGGATTTGAGGGAAATTTACGACTAACGGGAGAAATTTTAGCAGATATATTCATGCGAAATATTACAAAATGGAATCATCCCAGTATTCAAAAATTAAATCCAAACTATAAGCTGCCAGATGAATACATTATGCCTGTAAGACGAGCGGACGGCTCAGGAACGACAGATATCTTTTCTGACTATCTCAATAAGGTCAGTCAGACCTGGGCAAAAAATATTGGCCGTGGGACCGCCCTTCGCTGGCCAATGCAAACGATTGGGGCAAGAGGTAATGAAGGAGTAACTGGAATGTTACGCCAAATTCCTGGTTCGATAGGCTATATCGAGTTGGCCTATGCCAAGCAATTTAATTTTCCGATGATTCAACTCAAAAACGCTGCAGGAAACTTTATCTCCCCAAGTCCAAAAACTGTTTCAGCGGCCGCATTAGGACTTACTGAGGCCGAGTTTTATGGTGACTACCGACTTAGTATAACCAACTCTACCCATGAGCAAGCTTATCCCATTAGTGCTTTTACTTACATTCTCATTCCGACCCTTATTGAGACAGAACACGACATTGCAGTTAGGCAGTTCCTTGATTGGAGTCTCTCAGAAGGTCAAAGTTTTGCCGAAACTTTACACTATGCACCCCTTCCGGAAAGACTTGCCAAAATAATTCGTGAAAGAATCAGCCTAGAAGACAGGCCAAAAGGTAAAATTGCAAATGAATAGCTCTTCACATAAACTCCAGCTTTCAGGAGACAAAAAGTACTTACTCAGTTTTAAATCACAAGACTCACTCTCAAAACTACTTCTACGTAGTGTGGCCTGGACAGTGATTGGACTTTTAACAATTATGATTATTCTGCTCACGCGCGAAAGTTTTATTGCGATAGAGGAGTTTGGGCTTGAATTCATCACAACATCTTATTGGAACCCCGTTTTAGAAGAGTTTGGAGGGCTAGCATTTATTTACGGAACTCTCGTCACTTCATTTATTGCGATTCTTCTAGCAGCTCCGTTGAGTATTCTCGTGGCACTTTTTATTCAGGAAGTTTGCCCTGATTGGATTGGAAAAACTTTAGGTCTTTTAGTTGAAATGATTGCCGCAATACCAAGTATTGTTTTTGGACTATGGGGTTTGTTTTTTCTGGCCCCGATCGTTAGAGAATATATAGCACCCTTTCTCAGGCAAACATTTGGATTCTTACCCATTTTTCAAGGCCCTAGTTTTGGAATTGGTGTTCTTACGGCCTCAATTATTTTGGCCATTATGATTGTACCAACGATCACATCTCTGTGTCGCGAGGTTTTTAAAGTCGTCCCATCTCATCAAAGAGAGGCCGCGCTGGCGCTGGGAGCAACAAGATTTGAAATGATGAAAATTGCTGTTTTCTCGCCATCCCTTTCCGGAATTATTGGAGCGAGTGTACTAGGTTTAGGACGTGCACTTGGAGAAACAATGGCAGTTGCAATGGTCATTGGAAACTCTCCAGCAATTGTGGCCTCTATTTTTGCACCAGGAGCAACTCTGGCCTCAGTTATTGCCAACGAGTACGCTGAGTCGACATCAGATATGCACGTGGCGGCCTTATGTTTAATCGGACTTGTTTTATTTGTTATCACTTTTATCGTCAATTTCATCGCGAGAGGTGTCATTTGGCATTACACAAGAAAACAAGGGAATAGATAATGAGCTATCTTCAGTATCGTAAACTCAAAAATATTCTCTTTCTTGGCTCTCTTTATATGAGTGCCCTGATAGCTTTACTTCCACTCTTTTTGATTCTTCAATATTTGATTCTCAAAGGTGCCACCTCATTAAATCTCGATTTTTTTCTTCATGACCCAAGCCCGGTGGGAGAGGCCGGCGGTGGGATGAGGCATGCAATTGTTGGAACTCTTTATATGGTTGGAATTGGCTCACTTATTTCGGTTCCAATAGGATTACTTTGTGGAATATACCTAGCAGAATTTGGACGCGGAAAAACAGCAAAGATACTGCGTTTTACAATTGATATGCTCACAGGAATCCCTTCGATTATCATTGGAATTTTTGCCTATATATTAATCGTTGCACCTCTTCAAAGTTTCTCGGCCTTAGCGGGAGGCTTTGCTCTAAGTATTATTATTTTGCCAATTGTTACGCGGTCTACAGAAGAAATTTTAAAGCTTGTCCCCACTCATATCAGAGAGGCCGGACTCGCTCTAGGACTCCCACGCTGGCGCGTGATCTTTCAAATCATTGTAAAGGGAAATTTTAAATCTTTAATTACAGGAATTATGCTTGCGGTATCAAGAGCAGCAGGAGAAACGGCACCACTTCTCTTTACGGCCTTCGGGAATATGTATCTAAACTTTCAAATATCTGAACCAATGGCCTCTCTTCCAGTTCAAATTTATACCTATGCCATATCACCTTTTGACCAATGGCAAGAACAAGCATGGGCCGCTGCCTTTGTCTTGATAACAATTGTTTTAGGTATAAATTTAGTCTCAAGAGCACTTGTTAATAATAAAATGATTATTGGACAATCAAAAAGAGTAATTAATCACACCAGACTTATCAGAAAGAAAAAAGGTAACTGACTATGAATGAAAAACAAACAGAGCAAAAAGTCACACTCGCAACAAAAGACTTACACGCTTGGTTTGATGACTTCCACGCTGTAAAAGGCATAAGCGTGGAATACCCAGAAAAAACAATTAATGCTGTTATTGGACCATCCGGTTGTGGAAAGTCTACCTACTTGAGATGTTTGAATAGAATACATGAAGAGGTGCCAGGGGCCAAGGCCAGTGGTGAAGTTTCTCTACTCGGACAGAATATTTACGCGCCGCACGTGGACCCTGTCGAGCTAAGACGAAATATTGGGATGGTCTTTCAAAAACCAAACCCATTCCCCAATATGACAATTTTTGAAAACGTTGTTATTGGATTGAAACTGCAAGGTTACTCCAAAAAAAGTTATCTCCTCGAAGTCGCGGAGCACTGCCTTAAAAAGGCGGCCCTCTGGGAAGAAGTTAAAGATAAGCTTAACCGGCCGGGAACCTCACTTTCAGGAGGACAACAGCAACGACTATGTATTGCTCGGGCCTTGGCGGTTAATCCCCCCGTTCTTTTAATGGATGAACCGACAAGTGCACTTGACCCGATTGCTTCGGCAAAAATAGAAGAACTCATGACTGAGCTTAAAAAAGAATTTACTGTTATTGTTGTAACTCATAATATGCAACAAGCAGCGAGGATTGCCGACTATACAAGCTTTCTCGTTCTTGGAGAGCTTATCGAGCATGGGTTAAGCTCCCAAATATTTACAAATCCAAAAGAGCAGAAAACAGAAGACTATGTAACTGGTCGGTTTGGATAAACAAGAAGATAGTTTTATATGGAAAGTCACCCAGAAGAGCTTAAAAAAAGTATTATCGAAATGGCGTCAGTTGTAGAACAGGCCCTTGCTGTTGTGTCTTCAAAAGATCTTACCAACCAAGAAATTGACGAGTTTGAAAATAAAATTAATCAGTTTCACACAGAAATTGATGATCAGTGCTTTAAGTATCTGGCATTAATCCGTCCAGTTGCTAGTGATTTAAGGACGACAATAGCCATTATGAAAATGAATAACGAACTTGAGCGTATTGGCGATGAAGTTGTTAACATAAAGCGCTATATTAATTACACTCAAACCAAAGACGTTCCTCAACTTAGACATATGATTAATGAAGTCAACAAAATGGTCAAAAATGCCATGGACTCATTTGTAACTAAAAATATAAAACTGGCCCTGAATGTGATTCAAAACGACCAAGTTGTGAACGATTTAAACAGAAGTATTATTCAAACGTTTTTTGAAGGCGTTAAAGACCAAAAATTCTCAGCAACAGATGGACTTCATTTTGTTCTCGTTGCAAAAGGTCTTGAAAGAATTGGAGACCATGCCACAAATATATCTGAAGATGTCGTCTTTCTTGTATCCGGTAACGATATAAGACACTCCACTCCAAACCAAGTTATTGAGGGTTCAAACACTCCAAAAAGCAAGATCATTGTCGACTTTTTAAAAAGAGCGACCAATAAGAATAATAATGATGAAAGCTAATTCCTATTTTTTCCAAGCGGGAGAGAATCACTTATGAGCACGAAGGCGAAAATATTAATTGTCGAAGATGAAAAGGACATTAGTGACTTAATTGCAAGTCAGCTTATGGCACAAGGTTTTGAAACATTAGTCTTATCCAACGGCAATGAAGCTCTAGAATTAATTCAAGAGAATCAAAGCGGACCAGACTTTGACTTATTCATACTCGACAGAATGCTCCCTGGAGCAACCGGCCTTGAAATATGTAAGTTTCTTAGAGTCTTTCGACCAACGAAGGGGCGCCCGATACTCATGCTAACCGCACTCACAAAACCCGAGCAAATAATTGAGGGACTCGATGCGGGTGCAGACGACTATATAACCAAACCTTTTGACATGAATATTCTGATGGCAAGAGTCAGGTCACTTCTAAGAAGAATGGATACTTTAAGCTTTCAAAAACAAAATCCGAACTTACATATTTTAAAAATAAAAGATCTGAAAATAGACACCAATCAATGCAAAGTATGGAACCAAGATCAAGAGATTGACCTTACACTCTCAGAGTACAAGTTACTTGTGGCCTTTATGCAACAACCAGGAAAAGTACTCACTCGCAACCAGCTTGTTGAATTCATACAAGACGGGCCAGTTCACGTCACTGACAGGACAGTTGATACACATATATTTGGTTTAAGAAAAAAACTTAAAGAGAATGCGGGCATGATAGAAACAATTCGAGGAATTGGATATAGAGTAATTAACGAAGAAATCTAGGATATAGCAAATAAATGAACCCCTCTTCATTTGACCACACAATTCCTTGGTCAATTTTTAAGAAACTTGTGTTATTTCAAATCATTGTGATTTTATCTGTCGTTGTTTCATCTATTCTTATCTCAAGATATTACTTAACAAAACATATAACGGCCCAAATGAAAGAGCAGCTCGTTGAAATTTCGGAGCTCGCAAAACAAACAATTTACCATTATGACATTTCACCAAACGACTGGTGTTATGACTACTCCCCACCACCTACGATACATCTCACATTATCAAACACAGAAGGCATCATTGTCTGCGAACGAGGGAATATAGAAAGCTCGAATGCAAATCTTTATGAGTCTACAAAAGTCATTCATACAAATGAAGGTTTACCAGATGAAACCTATATTCTCAGACTTGGTGTTTCGCTGACTCGTCTAGATAAGGCCATTGAGTCTATGGACAAAATGCTTATTCGTATTTTCCTTCCACTCATTTTTATATTACTCATCATAACTCTTGCTCTAAGTTTCAGTGTTGTAAGGCCACTTAAGTCACTCTTAGAAAAAGTAGATAAAATTCGCTTGCTCGCGAGAAAAAAGTCTGAACAAGGGAATTATAACGATATCTCTTCAGACCGCTGGATTGAAGTTGAACACACATTAGATCAGGTTAA
>SKIL01000349.1 GCA_007116425.1 Bacteriovoracaceae bacterium
CAACTTAAAGGAAACTTTAAGTATCGTTATTATCGAGCGACATTTTTATCTAAAATTCGCGTAAATGTCTAATTGCTTAATGGTTTTTTATTTTTAGTTTCTTGGCGCCGGGTGTTAAGCTGTCACTTAGATAAGAAATAAATACCTTGGCGAAAAAGTAAAATCAGTGAGATACAATCATCATATGGATAGAAAATATTTACTAAAATCTCAAATACAAGTCGCAAGGTTGTCTAGGTTACTGGCCAAGGCAATCGATATTTTTATTGCACTGCTTTTGACGATCTTTTTCTATCCCGTAGGCGTTATTCTCGCAGTTATTTACTTATGCGTTTGTGACGCGCTTCAGTCTGGACAGTCGGTTGGAAAAAAAATGATCGGAATGGCGGTTATTTCATTAGAGGATGGAAGCCCTTGTAGTGTGAAGCAATCTGCGATTCGAAATCTTCCGTTGACCTTACCTCTTTTTATAACGATTATTCCACTTTGGGGATGGCTTTTAGGTTTTATCTTAATTATTCCTATGGTGAGCTTAGAGATTTATCTATTATATAAATTGGACTCCGGTCATCGCCTTGGTGACGTTATGGCCGATACTTCAGTTATGGCCAATGACGGCAATAATAAAATATCTGTTCGTCCGACTTCTTCGAGTTGGTTCAAGAATGCTGACAATGCTGTTTCGAGGCAAAATCACTCTTAAATTGAATTGCTTAAAAAAATCTTGGTAACGATGTGCCGTGAATGTTATTAATAACAATTCGTAAATTATCTTTAATCAAGGTTTTAGAATGGAATCAACTCGTAAGCGATTGATGATTGTCGATATCTCTAGCTTTATTTTTCGTGCATTTTTTGCGATTCGTCCTCTCCACGCACCGAATGGCACTCCGGTTAATGCCGTTTACGGCGTTTTATCGATGCTGCTAAAAATCTTTCAAGTTTATAAGCCTACGCATGTTTTAATGGCCAAAGACACAAGTGGTGGAAGTTTTCGAAATGAACTTTACGATCAATATAAGGCAAATAGGTCTGAAGCCCCTGAGGAGTTGGTACCACAATTTGCTTTAATTGATGAGCTTTTAGATCGGCTCAAGCTTCCTTTGTCTTTAGATGATAAATATGAAGCGGATGATATCATTGGTACGGCCTGCGTGAAATGGCGTGATGACTTTGATGAAATTTTAATTGCTTCTGGGGATAAGGACTTGATGCAATTTGTGAATGGTAAAGTCAAAATGGTCGATACCATGAAGGATAAGATTTACGATCCGGAAGAGGTCTTTAAAAAGATGGGTGTTCACCCAGAGCAAATTGTCGATTATTTATCACTTGTTGGTGACTCTTCAGACAATATTCCTGGAATGAAAGGAGTCGGGGCGAAGGGGGCCGCTCAGTTACTAGAAGAGTACAAGACGCTTGATGCCTGTATTGAAAATAAAGATAAACTAAAAGGAAAAAGACTAATAAACGCTTTTGAAAATCATCTTGACGATGCACTCCTGTCACGTAAGTTAATTGAAATTGTCACGGGTGTTGATCTTAAGCTTGGCCCTGAGCAAACTGAATATAAGCTTGAGAGCAGTGACGAGTTGATTAAGTTCTTAGAGGAGTTGGGCTTTAATAATATTATTAAGCGTATTAAAGGGCAGCATGTAAATAAGTCTTCAGGGAAGCCAGCAAAGACTTCGAAAGCAAGTGCCGAGAATTCTAAAAAGACAAAAGTGTCCAAACCTTCTTCGGAAAGTTCAGATCAAGAGTTTGCGAAACTTCAATCTCAATTTAGTTTTGAAACAAATTTAAAAGAGGTGAGCTCTCATTACATCTCAGATGAAGAGAGCTTTAATCTGATGATGAAAGAAGTTGAAAAAGCTTCTGAGCTGGCCCTCTATTGCCTATATACAAAAGAAGAAGATATTTTCACTCGAAGAGTTGGGCTTATGGGAATAGGTCTTGAGCAAAAGGTCTATGTCATTCCCTTTAAACTTTCGGAGGGAGACGTTTTTAATAAATCTCACCTTTTTCAAGTTTTAGAGACAACCTGGTCAGATTCAAAAAAACGAATAATATCTTACGATATAAAAACAGATATGACCCATGCCGATACTATCGGTGTGGAGTTTAAGGCCAAAAGCTTTGATCTCACCCAGGCCCATTTTGTTTGCGATCCATCTTCTCGTCATGACATGGCAACTATTATTCAGTCATTAACCGGAGAAGATCTGATTGTTACTGACAAGAAAGAAGATTTACTTGTCTCTACCGCTGAAAAAGATCGACAACTTGAGGTCGTTAGTTCGCGGGTCGGACAGATGTTGGGAATGGCCGAATCAATGGAGAAAAAATTAGAAGAAACTGATTTGGCAAAAATCTATCATGAAATAGATGGCCCACTTTTAACAGTTTTAGCTCAAATGGAGCGTCAAGGAATTCGAATTGATAGTGAATTTTTTAAGGGGCTAGAAAAAGAGTTACAGGAAAAGCTAGATCGCATTCAAGATGAAGTGAATAAATTAGGCCATGAGTCGGTAAACTTAAATAGCCCAAAGCAAGTTGGAGAGTTATTATTTACGACTTTAGAATTACCGATCATAAAAAAAACAAAGACAGGTGTTTCTACAGACTCTGAAGTTTTAGAAGAGTTGATTGCCAGAGACCTCAGTCCCGTTCCCGAAATGGTTTTACAATATCGAGAAATAGGAAAGCTGCTATCTACTTATGTGAAGGCCCTACCAGAACTTGTTAATCCTACATCTAAGCGTCTTCATACCAGCTTTAATCAACATATTGCTCAAACCGGTCGTCTGTCTTCCACGCATCCTAATCTTCAAAATATTCCCTTTCGAACAGAAATGGGAAGAAAGATTCGCCGTGGATTTGTTGCGGACAAAGACAAGCTTCTTCTTGGCGCTGATTACTCTCAGGTTGAATTAAGAATTTTGGCCCACTTCTCGGAGGATCCAACGATGCTTAAAGCATTTAAGGATGGGCTCGATATTCATGCTCAAACTGCTAGTGAAGTTCTCGGTGTCAAGCTCGACGAAGTTACACCTGAACAAAGAAGTAAGGCCAAGGCCGTCAACTTTGGACTCATGTATGGCCAATCGTCTTTTGGTTTGGCCAAAAGTTTGAGAATTTCACGGCGAGAAGCAAAAGATTATATTGATGCATATTTTGCGCGTTTTAAAAATATCAAGGCCTTTTTAGATGGCCTTAAAGAGGAAGCTGAGAAAAACGGATACTGTATAACGATGGCCGGGCGAAAGCGATTTTTGCCCGATATTCATTCTCAAAATCGAACGATTAAGGCCAATGCTGAACGAATTGCGATCAATAGTCCGATTCAAGGAACTGCGGCCGATATTTTAAAATTGGCCATGCTGAGAATAGATAAAGAAATTCAATCCGCAGGTCTTCAGGCCAAGATGCTTTTACAGGTCCACGATGAACTTATTTTCGAGTTTCCTAAAGAGGAAAGAGAGGAGTTAGAGAAATTAGTGAGAAAGGGGATGGAGGATATTGTCGACCTTAAAGTTCCATTGACCGTAGATATTGCAGTTGCAGACAATTGGTATGACCTAAAATAGAAATACCGCAAAGGGTTAAGGTCTCGGAATCACGAGGCTAGCGCTTTTTTTTACTTTTTTTTTAGCTTTATCAACCTTGACACTGATAAGTTCACTATTATCTTTGCGACGTCTGAATGACTCAAATTTTTTTATAAGCCTATAATAGGAGGAAATTATGCAATTAAAACCACTTCATGACCGTGTTCTTGTTCAAAGAATTGAGGAAGAAAACAAAACTGCCGGTGGAATTATTATCCCTGACAATAACAAAGAAAAGCCAGCAGAAGGTAAGGTCGTTGCTGTTGGAAGCGGAAGAAAGCTTCAGGATGGGACGGTACAAGCTCTTGAGGTTAAAGAAGGCGACCGCGTTATTTTTGGAAAGTACGCAGGCTCAGAAGTAAAAATTGCTGGGAATGAGTACATGATTATGAAAGAAGAAGAAATCTTAGGCGTTTTACAATAAGAAATTGTGATTCAAGTTTTAAATACTTAAATAAATTAAGGAGAAGATCATGGCCAAAGAACTAAAGTATAGTGAAGAGGCAAGAGGTAAAATTCTAGAAGGTGTAAACCAACTAGCGAATGCTGTAAAAGTAACTCTTGGTCCAAAGGGAAGAAATGTTGTTATCCAAAAATCTTTTGGTGCTCCACATATTACAAAAGACGGTGTGTCTGTAGCGAAAGAAATTGAGCTAGAAGATAATTTCCAAAATATGGGCGCTCAGATGGTAAAAGAGGTGGCTCAGAAAACTAATGATGATGCTGGTGATGGAACGACGACAGCTACAGTTTTGGCCCAAGCTATTTATAGAGAAGGTGCGAAGCTTGTTACAGCTGGTCACAATCCAATGGAGCTTAAGAGAGGAATTGATCTTGCAACTTCAAAAGTGATTGAGAAGCTTAAGTCAATGTCTAAGCCAATCAAAACAACTGCAGAAATTGCTCAGGTTGGATCTATTTCAGGTAACAATGAAAGTGAAATTGGAGAGCTTATTTCAACTGCAATGGAAAAAGTTGGAAATAGCGGTGTTATTACAATTGAAGAGTCAAAAACAGCTGAAACAACATTAGATGTTGTAGAAGGTATGCAGTTTGACCGTGGATACCTTTCTCCATATTTCGTAACAGACTCGGAAAAAATGGAAGCGAGTTTCGACAATCCTCATATTCTTATTACAGATAAGAAGATTGCAAATATGAAAGAGCTTCTTCCAATCCTTGAGAAGTCAGTTCAAACAAGTAAGCCACTTCTTATCATCGCTGAAGATGTAGAAGGTGAAGCTCTTACAACTCTAGTTGTGAACAAGCTTCGTGGAACACTTAATGTTTGTGCTATCAAGGCTCCTGGCTTTGGTGACAGAAGAAAAGAGATGTTAAAGGATCTTGCTGCTTTAACAGGTGGAACAGTAATCTCTGAAGAGCTTGGAATGAGTCTTGAGACAGCTGAACTTGAGCACCTTGGTTCTGCGAAAAGAGTAACTGTTGATAAAGAAAATACAACTGTAGTTGATGGTTCTGGACAGAAGAGCGAAGTTGAGGCGAGAGTTTCTCAAATCAAGAAGCAAATTGAAGAGTCAACTTCTGACTATGACAAAGAAAAACTTCAGGAGCGTTTGGCGAAGTTGGCCGGCGGTGTTGCTGTCATTAATGTTGGTGCTGCAACTGAAACTGAAATGAAAGAAAAGAAAGACAGAGTTGAGGATGCACTTAATGCAACTCGCGCTGCTGTTGAAGAAGGGATCGTTGTTGGTGGTGGTTCTGCACTTCTCCATGCTGCCGCAGTTCTTGAAGGTCTTAAAGCTGAAACAGAAGAAGAGAACTTTGGTATTAAAATTATCCGTAGATCTCTTGAAGAGCCTCTTAGACAAATCGCTCACAATGCTGGCCTTGAAGGTTCAGTGGTTGTTAACGAAGTTCGTTCTAAAGGACAAGATAGCTGGGGCTATAACGCTAGAACAAATACTTACGAAGACCTTATTAAGGCCGGAATTATCGACCCAACTAAGGTAACTCGTTCAGCTCTTCAAAATGCTGCTTCAATTGCTTCGTTGATGCTTACAACAGAAACAATGATTGCAGACCTCCCAAAGGAAGAAGGCGCTGGCGCACCTCCAATGGGTGGAATGGGCGGAGGAATGCCAGGAATGATGTAATTCCTGCCTCGCTTAGAATGTTATTTAAAAATCGCGCCCCTCAAATGGGGCGCTTTTTTATCATCAATCCAAATACTCTGTCATTTCCTTGAAGAAAGTGGTGTCAAAAAGTGACACTAGCCATGCGTCAAGTGACTGGAATTGATTTTGATTAATTCTTATTTATGTCCGGTCTCAGTGATAAAGTTCTACAGAGCGAGCTACTCTGTCATGTTAAGTCTTGGTTATAACGTTTAGAAAGATTATTTTTAATCAAATACATTTTGATGATTGCCATTTTGTCACTAGCTTAAGCGCTTAAAAATTATAGCTTTTTATATTCTGTTCAAATGGCCGACACCGCTTTTAGAAGGGCGAGAAGCATTTTTATGATGTTTCAAGCACTTGGCCCTTATCACACTTTGGCACAGGCAATGCAAAGTAATATTGGCAGATGGCCAAGGATGGCCTGACAAGAAAATCATGGATGATAGTAAATTAGGGGAGTCATGGGTGAAGACGATTGCGCTAAAGCAGGGTGTGTTACTAAGCTTGATGTGCTGGAGTTTGAGTGCGGCTAACGCTCAACAATCTTCTCCCAATCAACAGAGTTTCGACACAGAGTTTGAAAGAGATTTTAAGTGCTCACAACACTTTGTCGGAACAGTCGTAAACGTAAAGCCTATGGCTTCCCTAACTTCTGAACAGTCAGTTCGCTTTAAGGTTAATCACCTTGAAGGAGCACATTTCCGATCTGAGATCGAAATTTCACTAAAAAATCCAAAACTGAATACCTATAACATTGAAGTCGGTCATGCCTACAAGATCTCACTCAACTCTCTCGATAAACTTGCAGGAAATCAAAAAATCTGTGATGTTGAGTTGATTGCACTTCGCTAGGCAAATATTTCCGATTATAGACCCTCCGAAATCATTTCTGTGTTTGACCTCATTTCTAACCGAAATAGATGATGAGGTTGAAGAATGGAAAATCATATTTTCTTTATCAAGTACACACCACAGTTACCAGTAGAGTTTTTTCACATGGCAAAAACTTTTGGCGAGTTTGGTATAAAACTCGTCCCAGTGCGTCCTCAAGATATTTCTGGAGTCATGGGGAAGAGAAAAGTTTTTGCTATATCGATGGATAATTCAATTGCTACCCATCGTCTTTCTATGGATTATAAAAAAAGATTTTTTGACTATGCGCTCTTAAATCGTCGACTTGTTTTGTTTGATATTAGCTCCTTTGGTAAAGCTTTAACTGCTTATAGGGCAGAACGCGCCAAGTGCTATTTTCACTTCCCTCTTCCTGATACAATTAATCATGTGGTTGGAAAAATTACGGCCGCTTATTTAAGAGACAAAAGAGATGTTCATATTTGGCCTGGCGGACGAAGGGCCAAATTACCTTCAGGCTAAAACTCTCTTCTAGCTCTCTTCAGTCGGCCCGTGGAGGAGAGTTTCTAAGTGAATACTCAAAGCAAAAGACCTGATGAAGAAACCCAAAGAATTCTCGTTCTTTTAAAACTCGATTCAAAGCGTTTATTTGAGAGGATAAAAGATCGGGAAATTGAGTATATTGCGATTTTTTCAATTAAGCGCACTCGTGAACATTTTAAAGACATTTTTAGAAATCGCTATCGTGATATTCCAATTGAGGATCTAAAAAAGTGTGGCCAGGAAGTTATCGTTGGGCTGGATAACTTTTATTCCTTAGTCGAGGAAATGCAATGGTATCTTAATCATACTGAAAATATGCCAAGTACTGTTGAAGATCACGTTAAAGTTTATATCAAAAAACTATCACAATTATATGAAACTTTAAGTTTATATATCGATGCCGAGCTTGGCATTGATGAAGACTCATCTCTTCACAGTAGTACAGACTTTAACGATTTAGAATTTAATGAGACTGGTGATGAAGTTTAAAGCCTTAATCAGAGGATTCTTAATATTAAGCTTTGTGTTTGGTCAGGACCTTATGGCCCGAACGGCCTTTTCTGGGCATCGTTTTGAGCACTTGTCAGGTATTCGAAAGTCTCATCCTAGAGTCAATACACAAAACCTTTCAAATGAAAACTTAACTGATCGAGCAAATACTTCTGTTTCACGCTCACTATTAACCTACTATGATTTTATTCCTAGTGAAGCTCATGTTTATGAGTTGGGTGTAGGTGAAGGACATAACTCTGTTTTTCTTGCGCGAAAAGGTTATCAAGTTACGATCGTTGATGATCGATCCAAATCTATCGGTAGAATTCAAGAAATGGCCCGAGAATATAGAACAAGAGTTCAGGTAATCAATCAAAACCATCACTCGTTTAACCCAGATGATGAATCTCTCGACGCTTTACTTATTTTTTACTTGATTGATAATGAGCTATTTCGAAAGGCCAAGAGATGGGTGAGGCCTGGTGGAGTCATTTATGTTGAGGTCCACAATAAAAAACAAAGAAATATTACAGGCTTTCAAGAGCATGACGAAAAGTTTTTTATAGAGAGAGGAGAGCTGCTGGATACTTTCTCTGATATGAAGATTCTTCTCTATAAGGAACCTCTTCACTATAACGACTACCTAACGACCATTATTGCTAAGCGACCCAAAAATCAATCTTCGCAACAGGGAGATCGGTAATGAGCTCATTGGCAATAGCCTCTTGTTTACTTCTTTTTCTGTTGGCTCCCAATACTTCTTATGG
>SKIL01000038.1 GCA_007116425.1 Bacteriovoracaceae bacterium
GCCCATAAATATTAAAATGATCATCTTGAGAGACTGGTTCAATTTCGATCACCGGGATAGGACGAATAACTTCTTCCTTTAAAGGAAAACCCTCAGGCAATTCAATTTTTGCTTCATATTTTAAATCTCGAATGAAGCCGACAAAATCTTTTTCCCCAGCATAGGGAATAAGAATTTCATCACGCTTAAATAGCTCTTCACTTAATTCTGAGGGACAGACACTTTTCAAGCGTACAATCTCTTGCCCCCATAGGGCCAAATGACTTTCAAAAAATGGGAAGAGAAAAGATTTTGGTATTTTATGTTCCGAGGCTTGAGACAAAACAAAAGTTTGTTGCATTTTATAAAGCTGTTTTTCGTCATCCTTAAAAACTTGAACTAACTCTTGAACTGTTTTTTGAGGAGACCAAGAAAGAGACAGAATTCGAGTCTCAAATATATTATCATCCTGAATCAGTCCCAACCGCCCAGTTGAATGCAAAAGGTCCAAAATGATTGCGGCCAAATCTGAGTGAAGAGAAGCGTGAGAAAAACTATCCGCATCTCTCAAAGATCTTTGGGACTGACTAAAGTTTAGGCTCCCCCTCATCAATCCTAGGGCCTTTTTCTCACGTCGGTCACTTAAACTCTCAATTCTCAAACTATTTAAATTGATCTTTTTTGGTCTCCCCCAAGTTCCATCTTTGAGTTTTTTTCGTTCATAAAAATAAACTTCCATAGAACGATCAGACTTTAGAGGCTCAACCACATACCAAATATATGAGCTTTGAGTTTGGGCATCTAAGCGGCGTTTTTTATGATCCAAGTTTTCTCTCGCTCCCCCACTCACAATTGAGCGCAAAAAACTTAAATCTTGCCGCCACATTCTTAAAGACGAATCAGCTTTTTCAAATCTATCGGGTGCTGACTTCATCGCAATAAAGTCCATAAACTTTGGAAAATCTAACCCTCGTCCAAAAACAGTTTCATCTAAGGCCATACTTAAAGCACAAATATGCTCACATATTTTTATTCGTTGAAACTGACCACAAGAACAATGGCCAGCTAGAGCTTCATAAATTTTCTTATTTTCGCCATTTACAACTAAAATCTCAAAGTCGTCATCAGAAACCTTTAAAAAGACTTGTAGGTTTTCAAGTCCAAGAATTTGGGCAGAGGCTTCAAATTGAGAAACCTGCTTTAAAAGCACATGACCGCTTGAAAACAGCTTCATCCCTCTTGCGCGAACAAGTTCATCAAAATTATTTTGTAATCCTTCATGTATTGCCATCTAAACTAGAACCCACTCACCCTGCGCCGCACAATCACAGTTAATAACTAAATCTATATAAGCACTTGATTAGCAGAAACTCAAAGTGTTAAAGTTCGTCAGCAAAAAAACTCACTAAGAATTACTTTTCGCCACGCACCAGGAGAGAACGTTGGTTTCAAACCTCTTAGATCCTACCATCCTTTGCTTTCTCGTAGGCTTCCTTTCCGGAATCGCTAGATCTGACCTCAGGCTACCCAACTCCTCCTATCAATTTGTAAGTCTTTACCTCCTTCTGGCGATTGGGCTCAAAGGTGGAGTTGAGCTTTCACAAACCGATATCAGTGCATTTATACCTGCTCTTTTAGGCACAATGTTTATTGGAGTCACAGTTCCGATCATCGCATTTGGAATTCTTTTTAAAATCGGAAAGTTTTCTCGCCACGACTCTGGCGCAATTGCTGCACACTACGGATCAGTCAGTGCTGTAACATTTGCGACAACCCTTGCTTTTTTACAGCGACAAGACGTCTACTTTGAACCTTATATGACGACGCTTATGGTGATTCTTGAAATCCCTGCTATTTGCTTGGGAATCTATTTGGCAAAGGGTGGTATCTCTCATGTCAATGATCGCGCAAAATTGTTACGAGACATTTTTTTTGGAAAAAGCCTTTTCTTGTTAGGGGGAGGCATTTTAATTGGTTATGTTTCGGGACCAGAAAGGATGGAAGCTTTAAACCCACTTTTTGTAGATTTGTTTAAAGGCTTTTTAGCTCTATTTCTTCTTGAGCTTGGAATTGTAACTGCACGCCAATTTTCTCACCTTAAAACTGTTGGAGCATTTCTTCTCGGATTCGCAATTATTATGCCTATTATCTCCGGAGTCATGGGAATCCTAGTAGCAAAAATGGCCGGCATGTCTCTTGGTGGTGCCACTATATTGGCCGTCTTGGCGGCGAGTAGCTCCTATATCGCAGCCCCAAGTGCCATGAGAATAGCCGTTCCCGAGGCCAAAGAGGTTTATTATCTCTCCTCCTCCCTTGGAATCACATTCCCTTTAAACATTACGCTTGGGATTCCACTTTTTTATTGGCTGGCTCAATTTTTTTATTAATTTAGTTCGGTTCGGCGAGCAAAAATATAGTCGACAGACTTCACTTCCAGAGTATCGGGATTACGCTCTCGTGAATAGACTCCAGTCATCACAAAGCCGTGGCCGTAAAAAAATTCACAATAACCACTCATTTCATCTTTACGAGCACAATCGAGATTAAAAATCATGGCATTAATATTTTTCTCATACTCTCCCATGATCGCAAAAATCTCACTTCCAGAATATAAACTTAAGTAGTCCAACTTTATTAAGGCCCTTGGCCTACTGACATCAACACTTGCCGCCACAGCTATGTCATCTAACTTTCGACATTCAATACCATCTTCACCTTGGAAACTCCTCGTTCCAATTTTGTAAGGGTAAAAGTCCCACAGATGATACTTATTTTGCAATTTCTTCAAATTAACGAGATGTTCTGCGTCGGTTTCAAAACTAACGATCGGCCCCTTAAAATTAGTTCGTCTCCTTAGCATTTCAACGAATGACCCCGACTTCGAAGCCACATCAAAAGCAATATTAATTTTATATTTCTGAATAAGATGCACTATATGATAAGCAAAGATCTCGTGATCTTTTGTCCGAGAACTTAAGTGATAACCTAAAGCAGAAAGAGTTGTCTTTAGCACGAAACCTTAATCTCCATCAAACTCAATCATCGTAAAAATTTTATGACCTGCAGACTCCAATTTTTCACGACCTTTTAAATCCGGAAGATCAATAACAAAAGCACACTCTAAAACTCTGGCCCCAATGGCCTCAACAAGTTTGAGCCCCCCCAAGGCCGTTCCTCCAGTCGCTAAAAGATCATCAATAAGAATCACTTGCTGATTAGGAGAGAGGGCATCTTTATGAATTTCAACTCGGTCTGTACCATATTCGAGCTGATAATTTTCACCAATCACTTCTCCTGGAAGTTTACCTTGCTTGCGAATGGGAACAAAACCAACTCCAAGCTCATAAGCAAGGGCCGCCCCAAGAATAAATCCTCGGGCCTCAATCCCTACGATATGATCCACACCTTGTTCACGATAGCGCTTTGCCAAGGTCTGAATAATATACTTAAATCCTTCAGCGTCGGCCAATAGAGTCGTAATATCTCGAAACATAATCCCCTCTTTTGGGTAATTAGGGATTGTTCGAACAAGTGCTTTTAAATCCATTTTCATCACCTTTTATAAAATACCATTTAATTTACATGTAAAACAAAAGAAGCTTTAAAACTCTCAGAAGGCTCGAGTTCATTAAGCCCTTCTTTTTTTAGGAAGTCATAGTCCCCAAAAACACCATCGGAAACACCAAACCAAGGCTCAACGCAAACAAAGGGAGCTCCTTCAGGTCTCCAAATTCCTAAATAAGGAGCATCATCTATATCCAGAATAACCTCTCTCGCGTCAATTTTGTTTTTAAGTGCAACTCTACCAGAAATGAGATCCTTAAAAACTAATGCCCCATGCTCGAAAAGTTTTTCGTTAAGACTAATTCTTCGGCCATCAAAAACCGTTTTGTCGTCTTTGTGCTCGAAATTCACAAGGCCTTGAGTCAAAAAGAATGCACCAACAGGCTCTCGCTCCTCAAACTCTATATAATAATCTTCGAGCGTACCGTTTTGAATAGGTATATTAAATGCTGGATGAAACCCAAGAGAGAAATATATTTCTTGCTTATCAACGTTAAAAACTCGATATTCCACAAAAAGTTTTGGGCCATAACAGCGATAAGTAACTTCCAATAAAAATTTATAAGGGTAAAGTTTTAATGTTTCAGAGTTATAACCTAAGCGAAACGTCACCTCATCTCTTTGAGCTTGCACAACATCAAACTTTGAGTCTCTAGCAAAACCATGCTGAGGCATTCCATAAAACTTTCGTCCAATTCTAAACTTGTCATCTTTAAGTTTCCCCACAATAGGAAAAAGGTGTGGAGCACTTCGGGCCCAGAATGCAGGATCTGCTTGCCATAGATATTCCTGGCCATTCTCTAAATCGAAAAGACTTTTTAACTCTGCACCCAGAGGACTCAACTTAGCAGAAATATATTCCGAGCGAATTTCAATTAAATCTTCTATCATCAGGAAAATGTATCACAATTCTGATAGACTTTTAATTTTTTTGAGAAAAAGAACCAGTATCAATCACAAAAGTGTGAAGTTATCTTTTTGACGCCCAAAGCTTAAGCAAGAGAGAACGATCAAAAAATCTCTCTATCGGATGAACTTTTTCAAGCTCATAGATAATATAATCCTGCATTCTTAAAAGTTGTTTCATGTTATCGGTGTAGCTGACTTTGTCACGCACAAGTTCATCCAAACTTGGCAGTTCAAACTCTACCGTACTTTCCTCTTGCCCTAAGACACGCATGGCCGAGAGGCGAATCACTGGTATTTTTCGATCACCTTCATTTTTAATATGAATTTTTACATTTGCACCTAAAAATCCAGTAAGATCAGAACTCAAACCTAGCTCATAGGCATTTGAGTAGGCTTCTCGATATAATGGGGATGTCACATTATTTCTTATCAGTACATATGAGAGGTAGTTCTTCATGAGTTGTTGATTAGCACGAATGGCACATATAAAGTCATCTCCGAGGCTTCCTTCGCGATAATCGGTATGATCTCTACAGCTTTTATCAGAAATAAGCTTAGCATGAAATTGAGAATATAACTCTGGGATAATTGGCTCGCCTGCCATTAACGCCTGCTGAGCGATAGCAGACTGAACAATCTTTAATGCCCCTCTAAGATAATAAGTACTTCTCAGCATATGGGTAAAACCCGAGTCGACAGAGTTCAAATAAGAGTCAACAAGCTCAACAAGTCCTTTTTCCCAGTCAAACTTATTAACTTCAAACAATGGATACAAAAGCAGCAATGATGTTAAATATCTCTGCGTGTTTTTAACTGAAATCAAGTTATCAAGGGCATAAATTTCTTCAGTAAAGTTACTTCCGGTAACACTTCCCCCAACTGGCAATAATGACGACTTTAATTGCAGATCACTTAATCTGATCATCGGGTGATGAAGTGCAGAGTTATCAAGATTGTTATTCGAAGAAAAATGTCTTATCGCAGTTAGCGCTGGACCGTATATTCGTCTTGAAAACGCCCTGAGATTTTCCTCACCAGAGTCATAGATACTCATTAAAGGGTTTTCTAAATTAACGACACCAGAGAAAGCCTTTGTGAAAGCTCTTTGGCAATTGCTATACTCTAAATCACCGCTCGAATTGACCAAGGCCCTAATTCCTCTCATTCCATTTACCCGCTCATTAAAATTAGAGCGCAGTAGTTCAAGACTGCCCACATTATGATAAGGAAATTTTGTAACATCTGAACCAGGCCAGACTGAACTCAATTGAAAATTAATAAGCTGTTCACAGCTTCTTATCTCTTTATTAATTAAATTCGCCTTTTGAATTTCTAAAGAAACAATTGAGAGATCTCGCAGCTCATATAATAACCCCATCTCTCGCTCATGATATTGATCGATCATCACCGCCAAATTTTTAATCATATTCATGGTTTCAATCTGGGCATTTATCATAATGCGCTGATTATCTAGCACTTGATCAAGCTTACGACTTATCTCACCGAGTTGCGCACTCGTTGAATCACCTAGCGGTGAGCCTCCACCGAGAATGCTCATTGCAGCGGAAAGGCCTCCCGTTTGATATAATTCAAATGCCTTGCCTCCCATTGAAACAATCCCCGCAACATTCTGAGCGGTACGGAGGTTTTTTTGAACATTATCGGAAAGTTCTATACCTAAAAGATCCGTCATTTTTGTTGTCGTTAAAATAATCGCATCAAGGCTCGATGCCATATTGCCAAGTGCATTTATACCATTTTCAAGATTTCTATTAATCTCTTCAATTCTTTCATTAGAGAAACCATCACGGGAAGAACTATTGCCTCGAATTTTCCCATCTATAAAGTTCACAATTCTTCGAGTTTGAAAACCATCAGCATCGGCTGCGCTAGAAAAAGTATCTCGATACAAAGCACTCAAACCTTGAGCGGCCCCTCTCATCCCTTGTTGAAAATCTTCTAGATTTTGGAGGGAGTTTTGGGCATGTTCATTTAAACTCACAGTTAATACTTTAAATTCTTTATATTTCCCCTTAATCTCTTTATATGTTTGCCTAATTGCACTGACCTGTTCAACAAGTCGCAGGAAGCTTCTATCATCTTTAATCAGATGATAAATCCCCCCGGCCAAGACACCTGTGGAAACCAGAGCGTGCTTCTCCGAACGACTGAGGTCTGCATCGTCCAAAGAAGAAACGACAACGTCAAGCTTGAGGAGGGCCTTTGAAATTCTCTCTTTAATCAGTTCAGGTCGAACATTGTCTTGAAACATTTGCTCAATAGAACGAGCTTCTTCTGGATGACTGATCGCTAGCCTTGTCGCCATCTCTTTTGTTAAATCTCTTGAAAGTTCTTCGCTTCTTTTTGCATAACTTTGTATAATTTCATCGAGAGCTTTTGATCTTATATAACTGGAGACCCCTATGGATACTTGTGTTTTTAATGAGAAGGAAGACTCATTAACTTTTTGATCGGCACCCAACGTTTTCATCAAAAACGCACCATTGTTTTCGTAGTTTTTTCCATGATAGAGGTAACGTCTTCGGATGCTTATATTTTCTCTTTTAATATCTTCAACCAATTCCTGTATTCTACTTGGAGAAACTCCTTCTAGAAATTCAGATATATCAATCTGGCCATTGCCACCAATTCTCTTAGCAATAAACTCTGCTAAGGCCAAGTTAGGACGCTTTTCATTCAAAAGCCTCTCTAAGGCCACAAAGTCGTCTCGATCTCCTTGCTGATTTGTCAGTGATCTTTCATCTTTGGTGTGATAATGATGGTGAACTTGGGTAACCTTGTCTCCGCAAGCCGATAAAGTAAGCATCAGGCAAAAGAAAAATCCTCTTCTCACAGAGGCCCCCTAAGATTTGACCATGTTTGAAAAATAAAATCATGAATCCCTTCAGCGTCGTTAATATAGACAGACCTTACAGCTAAACCAGTTTCACCAGTGACACCAAACTTACCCCTAGGCCCTAATGGCCCTTGAGCTCCAGGTCTTCCAGAATATGTCTGATCGAGACATTTCGTCGCATTTCGAGAGCCAAATCTGCCATCTGTACCGCCACAAGGCCCACCTGGAACCATGATACTATCGGGGTTACCACCCAGACCTCCTAGGCCTGGCCCACTTGGTTCTGACCCTTTAGATCCTAATCCAGGTGAATAGTTAATCGTAATTTCAGCATCTGTTTTTTCAAGAACACTCAGAATAATCGAGCCTGAATTACCACCGTCATAACCAGGAAGGCCGTCATTTGCAGGAAAGCCTCTTGGTCCTTGCCCCCCATCACAACCTCTGGTTCCGCCACCTTGACAATGACCATCTGCTCCGCGATTAGGGTTTTGTGGGGGCCTTGGAGGTACTTTAGTTTGTATACCACCATTTCTTCCCCTTAGATTAAAAACAATATCGCCAATTAGTTGACCTACTTCTAGACGAAGCTCTCCGCCAGACTCTCCTGCTTGATTATCTGGTGTCATATTCACAGTGTTTACAGTAAAGGTACTAATATGACCTTCATTACTAATAAGTGTCTTTACTCTCAATCTTTCTTTGAGCTCACCAAATAAAAGCTCTGAATTTTGCATAAGGACCAGGGTATCGATCTCTTTGGCACCTAGTCTGCGTAAGTTCATCGTTTGACTAACCACATAACTTTTTCTAAGAGTTTTTTCAAAACGCTCCACAACGGCGAGAGAAGCATCATAAATTCGACATTCAAATTTAACTTCATTGCGATCCGTTTCTTTTAGCTCAACAGCAAGGTTTGCTTGAGTGCCATAATTTCTAAAAACACTTGAGCGTTCCGCATTCGGTGTCGTGGCACTGTCCTCCTTACGGCAAGTAAGCCGCCCACCTTCATTTCGACCACTTGTTGTTTCTACCGAGATCAAAAATGAATTAATACTGTTTGCAAATATATCAATATTAGAAA
>SKIL01000369.1 GCA_007116425.1 Bacteriovoracaceae bacterium
ATATCCAAGCACTAAGGCCAGAGAGCACGAGAGCGCCGCCTTTAGACAAGTCATTGAGTAAACTTGATGGCTTAGTGTTTTCATTTGATCAATTGACTTTGAGTTTTGAACTCCAAAGCTACTAGCAAAAGCTTCGATGAGTGCATAGGTTCCAAACTCTTTCTCACCACTCCATAGAGTGTCAGCAAACAAGTGAAGGAAGCGCTCCTGGCATTCATTACGTTCAATAATTGTTTTGGCCGAAATAAATTCATTCAATAATTTTTTTAGCCTTGAATATATAGAATTTTTATCCTGAAAATTAAGGTCGCCTTTAAAAGCTAAAGATTTTTCAAACTTTTCAAATTTAAAGAAATACCCGTGATCGATGACGTCACCCCAACGAAGTAAGCGAACCTCATCATATTTTTTTAACCAAAAAATATCAGCGGGCGCGAACTGAAACGACCTCAACTCATCAACTGTAATATGCTTTAAATTTTTCTCAGAATCCATGATTCTCCCTGATATTCTTTTCGGAAAACCAGGGAGAAAATTAAGCAGATTTTAAATATCTTTTATTTTTAGTCAATCGGGTTAAAGCACCGATAATAGTGACTTTCCGACTGTTGTGTAACTGCTGGATATTCCTTCTTGCATTCTTCAGTCGCCATCCAACATCGCGGGTGAAAGTGACAACCACTAGGGGGGTTCATGGGAGAAGGAATATCTCCCTGTAATATTATACGTTCTTTGTTTAGCCCCGGTTTTGGCATCGGAATGGCCGAGAAGAGAGCTTTAGTATAAGGGTGTCTGGCGTGGCCATAAAGTTCACTGGACTCTGCCACTTCAACCATATTTCCAAGATACATCACTGCAACTCGAGATGAGATGTACTCAACAACCTTGAGATCGTGGGCAATAAAAAGGTAAGTCAAACCTAAGTCTTTCTGAAGATCCATCAAAAGGTTTACCACCTGGGCCTGAACCGAAACATCGAGGGCCGAAACAGGCTCATCACAAACAATAAATTCAGGCTCTACGGCCAAGGCGCGCGCGATACAAACACGTTGCCTTTGACCACCAGAAAATTCATGTGGATATTTATTAAGTGCATCTCTTTGCAATTGAACTTGATCAATCAATTCATAAAGTCTTTTCTTGCGCTCTTCTTTACCAGGAAAGAGCCCGTGAATATCCATTGGTTCACGTAGAATATCTCCTATCGTCATTCTTGGATTCAAAGATGCGTAGGGATCTTGAAAAATAATTTGCATTTTTCTTCTCATCGCTCGCATTTCAGGGCCAGAGAGCTCGAGAATATTTTGTCCATTGAATTTCACTTCACCAGAAGTTGGTTCAATCAAACGCAAAAGTGATCGTCCTAGAGTTGTTTTTCCACATCCCGACTCGCCCACTAGACCGAGAGTTTGCCCTCTTGGAATTTTAAAGCTCACATTATTTACAGCGTAAACAGCTCCAACTTCCTTACCAAAAACTCCACCTTTAATCGGAAAGCGTTTTGTTAAATTATTGACTTCAAGTAGATAATCACTCATAAAAATTTATCCTAATTCTTTAATAGCTAATCGGGTGAAAACATCGCACCGTATGATTCTCTTCAATTGGCTTCAACTCAGCATCAACTTTTCGACACTCTTCAGTGACAAACTCACAGCGGTCTTGAAAATTACACCCCACCGGAAGTTTTGTAAGAGGTGGGACCATTCCTTCAATCGTGGCCAATCGCTCTTTTTCTCCCTCAAGAGTTGAATCAAAAGATGGGATAGATTCCATAAGACCTTTAGTATAAGGGTGGCGAGGCTTTTCAAAAAGTGTTTTAACATCCGCCTGCTCAACAATCTGTCCGCAATACATCACGGCCACATCGTCGCAAGTCTCGGCCACAACACCCAGATCATGGGTAATCATAATAATTCCCATTCCCAACTCGTCTTGCAGTTTTTTCATCAACTCTAAAATTTGCGCTTGAATTGTCACATCAAGGGCCGTCGTCGGCTCATCTGCGATCAACACATCGGGCTCACAACAAAGGGCAATCGCAATCATGACCCTTTGTCTCATTCCACCAGAAAGTTGATGAGGATATTCCAAGACTCGCTTTTCAGGAGAAGGAATTCCTACCAACTTAAGCATTTCAATGGCCTTCTCATGCCTTTGTTTAGCATTAAGATTCGGCTGATGCAGTTTAAAAACCTCTTCGATTTGATTTCCAACCGTATAAACCGGATTTAACGAAGTCATCGGTTCCTGAAAAATCATGGCAATCTTATTTCCACGAATTGTTCGCATATCATCAAGAGGGAGGTCTAAAAGGTTTTGCCCATTAAATTTAATTGTCCCACCCGTGATCTCTCCCGGAGGGTTTGGAATAAGTCTCATAACAGATAAGGCCGATACAGATTTCCCAGAACCAGACTCGCCCACAATTCCAAGTGTCTTTCCCTTAAGAACATCAAAGTTGACACCATTAACTGCGGTCACCCAACCACTATCAGTGCGAAACTGAACTTTTAAATCTCGAACTTCGAGAATCTTTTCACTCATAATCGATTTCCCATTTTATTAGCTAAAAACCACAGAGATTCTACTTATCTTGAAATGTAACGAAAAGCTAATTTATGCCTTTTATACGGTTATCTTTGCACTCAGTCAAAAACAGATAGAGCTCGGCCGGATGCGCCTCAGGTCCGACACGACCGGCCAAATTCAAGCGAAAGCGCATTCGCACAAACCATTCACCACTCTCATGGAGCTCTGAGAGGGCAAATGAAAGATTAAGACCTGGGCGAGAGGAAGGTGTAATTAACTCAATCCCATGCCTTGTGATTTGATAATAAAATTTGCGATCGGCAAGCTGGCACACCTTGTCATCGCAGATCAGCTCTCCAAACTCCTCGTTTTCACCACTAATGCTATCAATTAAGCGCGGAATAAAAATCAGTAAATCGACAAATTCATCCAGCCAAACTTTTACCTGCGGATTGCTGTCTCTCTCGGCCTCATTCAAAAGTCGCTGATAGAAGCGGCCCATGATATGGGGTTGACCATCCTCAATTTCCTGAGAGTAATTGGCCTGAACGACTTCTTGTCCACGGCCCGGAATTTCCATCCCCACAAACCACTGTGCGGTCTCACTCAAGTGAACCGACTCAAAGCGAACGAGGTGTCTATTTTGTCTAAAGTGAATACGCGACTGGCCTTCGGCACTCAAGCAGGCCTTGCCTAAAAATGCTGTGATTTCTTTTTCGCGATCTAGGCCTGGAGAAAAAAGAGCACAGGCGCTAGAGAACAAGGAGAGCAGAGCGAAGCTTAATCCTCTCGCTCCGAATACTCGGAAGTTAGAGCTGAGGCCGGAAAGCGTTCTTGATTTTCGGCATCTAGATTCTGAATATGCTGATAGATCTTTTCTCTCTCGTAGTCTGCTGTACAAAGCTCCAATGCCTCCTGAAATAATTCTCTCGCTCGAGAGTATTCTTTCATCTCTTGGTAAATAATGGCAAGGTGCTTTGTGATAGTCATATCTTGTCGCTCTAAAAGAGCTCGTGCCTTTTTAATTTCCTCAAGGGCTTTATCCAACTCTCCAATTTTATAATAATACCAGCCCAAAGAGTCGCGAATATGGCCATCTTCAGGCTTTAGTTCGACAGCTCGCTTGATTAAACGGTAGGCCTCAGGAAGATTCTCTCCCCTCTCGATCATGGTATAACCTAAAAAATTAAGCGCGTGAGCGTGATCTGGTTCTTCAGCTAAAATTTTGCGAATAATTCTTGTCGCCTCATCTGAAAGTCCGGCCTTCTCATACAAGGCCGCATGGTAATAGTGGTGATGAAGTGTGAACATTTCTAATTCGGAAACTTCATCCAAAGCATAGGCAGCGTTCTTATATTTATTTAAGGCTTCATAAAAGCTCGCCATGATTACTTTTAACTCAATTGCCGTGCGAGGAGAATCAAGTGAAAAGTGGCCATCAATATGATCGATCAACTTATTTTTTTTCACATCTCCGGGCCTAAGACCTTTCTCTTTTGTAGGGTCATCAACGGCAGCGGGTGTTCTCGAAGTTACGCTCTCAAAGGCTTGAACTGAAAGAATTTCACCAATCTGAACAATACCTTCATGAAAGAGAGGACTCGTCTCTGGGATTTTTGAATAGTATGTAATCGCTAAATCAGCATCTCCAATTTGATGATACAAAGTGGCCACATAATAAAGAACTCTATCCGCATTCGGAACTTCTTCTAAAACTTCTTCAAATGTACTAATCGCTTTTTCATATTCTCCGAGATCGGAATAAATAATCCCCACCCTAACCTTTAAGTTTAAGTTCGAAGGGTCTAAAAAAATCAAGCGATGGGCATAGGGAAGAATTTCTTCAACATTTTCCCCATGTGAGAAGTAAAGCTGTACAAGCTGAGACAAGACTGCCCGATTAAGTGAGTCGTAAACAAGATAATCACGGTAGGCCTCAATTGCTTTTTTAGGCTTTCCGATCGACTCATAAATCATTCCAATGGCCATGATAGATTGGAAAAAATTAGGCCGATACTTTAATGACTTTTGAAAGTACTCAATCGCACTTTTATGATCTTCTTCTTCCAAGTAAACGGTCGCCAAGTAGTTAACGAAGACGGCCTTTGTCGAGTTTTCTGTCGCCTGCTTATAACAATTGCGAAGAATACTTTTTGATTCGCTCATCTTTTGATCTATGGCATATGATTTTGCGAGAAAAATACAGGCCTCACGATTGGCGGGACTTTTCACTAAAACTTCTTCATAGATATCTTGCGCTTTTTTTCTTTGGTCCAAGGCCGTGTATATACCACCAAGAATTAGGGCGATATTTTCATCTTTTCGCCCGACCAAATCATAAATTTGTAAAACAATCTTTTCGGCCTCACCGAGTTTTCCGTTTTTGATTAACTCAACCGCATACCTACGCATTATAAGTTCATCACTAGGGAAGAGTGTTAAGAGATGTTTTAAAAGTCTTTCAGCAGTAACAGAATCTTCACGCATCGAAGCGTGTGAAGCTTTTAAATACAGGCCATCTGAAAGATAACGAAGAAATTCTTCCTCCTCTGCTCTTTCTTTTGCTTGTGCAACCAAGCGCTCGATCTCACCTTGCGAACTTAGAACCTGATCATTAAATTCTAGGGGAAAACTTGCATCAAAAGTTTGGAGCTTTTCACGCACAATTCCATTCTCATCAGTATAGAAGTCTTCGCCATACAGTTCAGTTGTACTTTGATGTGAGTTCATTGATGAGCAACCCACAACAAGAAGAGCGAGAAGAACGAAACAGGGGTTAAAAAATCGATAGTGCATATAAAAATTAACCTTTAATCACCGAACGTACGGTATGTTTCGCATCGTCACTTTTTAATCCCGGCCTAAACCCCAAAGTGTTTCGCGGAAAAGAGTTCCGTTATCCTCTTCCCAAAGTCCGACCAAGATACACAGATATTATAACACACCACACACAAAGCAAAACGACTCCATAAGTCCTCGGAAACACGTCACCATCAGTCTTCCTAACAAAACAATGACTCAGCAGTTTCTATTTGTGTTGACAGCGTTAAATCAAAACTGCTAATTGAAAGCCACTAGCGTTAAGTGCTAGGCATTAGAAGCCTTGTGACAATAGTTAGACGTCAAAGATATGAAAAAACTGTGCATAGCACTGAAAATTCTACAAAGGGCGTTAACAATTAAAAAATAAGTGCTATAAGTCAAACATCGCTTGAGGGAGCGATCACAAGGTGTAAATAAATTAGGGATGTTATTAGAAACAAAAGAAAGCCGAGAAACTTTCTTAACTATCAGGAAATAGGGGAAATAAAAATGAATGACGTAAGAATTATCAAGCGCTACCAAAACCGCAAACTCTACGACACTCACCAAAGCTGTTATGTCACTCTTGAAGAAATCGCCCAAATCATTCGTGAAGGGAATGAGATTCAGGTTATCGACAACAAGTCAAAAAATGACATTACATACCAAACAATGCTTCAGCTTCTTGCTGACCAAGAGAGAAAGTCAACAAGAGCAGGTGATGTTAACCTTCTTAAGCGTGTTATCAGATCAGAAGAAGGGACTTTTACTGGATACATTAGAACTCTTGAAGGAACTGAAGAGACAACAGAAGCTCAGCCTAATACTGACGCTTTCCGTCCATTCGTTCAGAGCAACGAGTTAAATTCAGGAATTGAAACTCCTAACACTTTAAACTAGGATAAGGCTGAAAATTCTTGTCCATGGGAAGCCCCCTCGCAAGAGGGGGCTTTTTTTATTTTGTTATATTTGGAGCTTAAGTTCATGAAAAAAATTTCGCTTATTTCTCTCAGTTTCCTCACCCTAGGCCTGATAAGTCTTCCAACTCAGGCACAAGGCCTACAGGAAGTGCTCTCGCAAGGAGAACCAAAGGAAGAATCGACTAGCTCTAGGCCCGCGAGGTCTCAAAGAAACCCTAGTAATTCTGAGATATATTCAAACTTACAAACTCACTCGGTTGGGCTTGGTATTGGTCAAACATTCTTAAAGTCAGACCACGGCCGTCTTGGAGACGATAAGATTACCTGGGATCTCTTCTACGGTTACCGCGCCAGCCACTCATTTGATTTTGTGGCCAACTTTCATCATATGAAACATAAATTTGGTGAGACCTACACCCAGACCACAGGGCTTGCTCTTGGCCTAAAGGCAAGAATCTTTCAATTCGATAACTTCTCTCCCTATCTATTAGGTGGATTTGGATTTTATCAGCCAAAGCATCGAAGAGTTGTGGAAGGTCAACAAATTACTTCCGACTCAAAAACAACTTTTGGTTGGCATATTGGAAGTGGGGCCGAACTTCAACTCAACCGTCACTTTTCTACCGGAGTTCTTCTGCATATTCACAATCCGTTTAAGATTGAACAGGCCGATAAGGCCGACGTTGAAGGCTGGTATTATAAACTGATGCTCACCGGGGCCTATACTTTTTAATGAGTACCTCTGTGCACCCAAGACTTATTTTTGTAACAGGTAAAGGTGGCGTAGGGAAAACCTCTATGGCCTTATCCTTGTGTTTACATCTGAAACAAAAAGGCCTTGAAGTAAAATATAATTGCTTTGATCAAATTCCAGAACACGATATTTGTCGCGCGCTTGAAATAGACGTCCTTGAGCTCAGTCATACCAAAAGTGCTGAAGCCTATATCGTAAAGAAATTGGGAAGCCAAACTCTCGCGAGGTGGGTCATGAAGACGCCCTTTTTTAGCGCTCTGTTTAGTATGCTTCCAGGGTTTGGAATGATGATCGTGCTTGGACATATCCTCGATCATCTTGAGCAAAACCCAAATCTTCATTTAGTTGTCGATTCGCCTTCTTCTGGTCACGCACTCACTATGCTTGAGTCCACGCATAATTTTAAGGAAATGTTTGGCAAGGGTAAACTCGTTGAGGATATTGGAAAGATGCACGCCGTGCTTAACGATCCCTCGAGAGTGGCCATGACGATTGTATCTCTTCCAACAGAGATGGCCTTACAAGAAGGTCTAGAGCTTGAAAAGAGTATCAAGGAGCTCAACTTCACCAATGTAAAAATCCTTCTCAATGATATCTATCACCTCTCGCAAGAACTTCAAGGATGCCATACAGAGTTTATCCCATCATTTCTCGAGTCTAAGATTGCTGGTGAAAAAGAAGTCAGCGAGCAATACAAAGAAAGTATTTTTTCACGTTTTCCACATATCTCAAAGGATTCACAAGTTGAGTTAGTGCAAGAACTTTCCACCCAATGGAAAGAACACGAGCAACAAGGGGGTCTGATTTGATTCCCAACAAGCCAATTGAGATTTTTTGTGGGACCGGTGGTGTCGGGAAGACGACACTGGCCACTTCGCGGGCCCTGCACTTAAGTTTGCAAGGCAAGCGAGTTCTCTTAATAACGATTGATCCAGCGAAGCGACTCAAGCAAGTCCTGCAAATTGATGATGATACAGAGGGAATAATTCACCAGGTCTCGAACTCGAAAATACTGCGCGATCAAAGCTCTGACGATACAGGAAGCTTCGATGCACTTTTAATGTCACCACTAGCGACACTCAGAAGAGTGGCACCAAACTCTGATACGAGTGATGATAAAAAGTTTGAGAATCCAATTCTCGATATTTTGTCTCGCCCCAACGGTGGAATGAATGAAATCTTGGCGATTGTTGAGGTTCAGCACCAGCTCGAATCCCAAAAATATGACACGATTGTGTTGGACACACCTCCGGGCAAACACTTTATCGACTTTCTTCAGGCCTCAAGTAAAATTCAAAAGTTTTTTGATAAAAGTTTTATCGATATTTTTCGCTATCTTGGAAAAAAAACGGATAACGAGCCGACAAA
>SKIL01000323.1 GCA_007116425.1 Bacteriovoracaceae bacterium
CGTTCTGTGAGCTGCTTAGATAAAAGTTGTAAAGCTCTTTCGATGATCTCTGGTTGGTTGAGTTTAAGAGTTCTAAGCAAATCACCTGTCGTGATTTGATTATTAAATTGATCAAAGTTTTTTAGCTTGATGTCCAAGAGCCTAATTATTGTAATGTGGGCAGGTGTTCTATTTGGGTCAAAATAACCAGTATCATGTTCAGGTTTTGCTCCACAGAAATCGATATTAATACAAGTAAGGGTTTCTTGTATTCCAGCATTAATGATTTCCAAAACTTTTTGAGGAGAGTGGCCGGTATCAAAAAAGTTCTCAGCAGGAATGGTAAAGTTATGGATTTCCTGCCACTCGTCACTTTTAGCTTGTCTCTCGGTTAAGTTAACCTCTAGTTTTTTTATTAGCTCTTGAGATGTTTTTGCCCGTACTTCGCTTTGAGAGTTGTGAGGTAGGTCTTTATTTTCTTCGATATGGGCCTGATTGCTTAATCGGTACTTTTCGTTTGTATACTCTCGCTCTATGCTATGTTTATTTTCAAATAAAGATAAAGGAGATTGGCCGGTATTATATTGATAATAAATACCAGCACTAACGAGTAGAACAAGGGTGGCCAGGGTGATTTTCATATCCATATGAAAGTAACCTTTACGATTCTAAGATTTGCTCAATTGCATCCCTGTCATTGCTTTGATTTAAGAAGTTGACAATTATCTCCTCAAGAGCAGCTCTAACTTCATAGCTAACTTTTAGCTCAAGTTGTCTATTAAATCCAATCATACCACCATTTGCTATTTCGTATACTTTTTCTAAATTATTTTTAAACCCCATATCTCGTTCAGTATAGGGAGAAGAGGAGTCGGCAAATCGACATGTTCTCGTAATATTCCCACTATTGTATTGACCTGCCCAAGTGCCTCTAATAAGGCCTTCATAGTTAATGTCCGACTTATCTTCGATTAGGCAGTGGTAATTTTCGTAGTTCGCATAAACTGGTCTAAAGCCACGCATCAGATAGGCAAGACCATATCTAATAGATCTTTCTACGCTTCGATAGTCACCTCTTCCTAGGAAGTTGTCGTAGTGCCACCTAACATTGACTTGCATAACACTAATATCGCTTCCATCAGTTCCACCAGAGATAAGTTGATTTATCCGCTTTTCTTCTATCAACTGGTCACAACTTACAGCATAAGGGACTTCTTTATTATGCGAATTAACCTCAAGAAAAGTTTGCTGAAAAAACTCTCGGGCAATTTCATTTTGCAGTCGAGTTCCATTGTTTAGGGACTCCTGGCAAAGTCCTGGAGTATTATCTACTGTCCTAAATTGCACATAAAGCCCTTCATGTAGTGGAACTGTTAAGGCAAGCAACATAAAAGCGTAGTATCCCTGAGTGTCACCTTGCTTTAAATAGCGTGAAGCTTGTTCGTGCGCTTCATTTATAAGAATACTGAAAAAGTAGTCTCCATAAGCTTGGCGATCTCCATGATAGTCAAAAATAGGTCCTTCAATTTGAGCTTGGGGGTGAAGGCTAAGCATGGATCTGTCTAGAATAGTGGCCCTAGAATGAGCTTGGAAAGAGTAGCAAAGCGTACTTAAAAGCACAGCCCCAAGTGTTAAAAAGAATTTCGTTTTAGCAAACTCGAGCATTGATCTCTCCTTAGATTTAGATATTTGCAATTAAACCAGAAAGTTCGATATGACGCACCGTTTTTGTAGAAAATATAGACTTGTCATCTATGTAATAATAGGCATTTAGCTTGATTTGTGTTCGGCATATGCGAAATTACGCGACCTTACTTTAAGTTCGATGCTCACACCCATAGGCTTAATCATGTACCTAAAATGGATCTGTCCATTTTAAATTTTAAGGAGGAATGAATGAAAGCACCTAAAATTTCCATTACACAAAGAGAGCTAGGTTTAAAAAAACGAGACCTTGATACAGCGAGGTTTTCTGAAGGAAAAATACCAGCGACTCTTTACGGAAAGTCTATTCAAATTAAGAGCGATGAAGGTGAAAGATCATTTCCAATTTTTGTTGATACAAAATCATCACCTATGAGTCTTATGTCTAAGGGGAAGATGGTAAAAATCGATTGGAATGGTAGGCCAGTGCTTGCCACCATTAAGCAGGTTCAAAGAGAGCCCGTTTCTCAGCGACCAATTCATATGTCATTTCAAGCTGTAAAGAACAATGAAATGATTTCCACGGAGTTGGCCTTAAACTTTACCGGAGAGGCGTTGGGCGACAAAAGTGGAGGAATTCTTTTTATTCAAAAAGACAGGGTTTCAATTTCTGCTGAGGCCGGAAAAATTCCAGAAACTTTAGACCTAGATATCTCTCATCTTGATGTCGGAGAGTCTTTAACCTTAGCGGACTTAAAGCTACCCGCTGGAGTTGAGCTTACTGAGGATGATTTCACAACGCCAGTAATTGTTTGCCGTCCACCTAAAAAAGAGGAAGAGATGGAGTCTGAACTTGTGGTTGGAACAGAGTCTGAGACGGAAGTTTTGACTTCAAAGACCGAAGAGTAATTGTTTATGAGGGGCTTTTGGCCCCTCTTTTTTGTGCGGTGATTTTATAAATGGGCCTTAGTTTAAGTGATTATTACGAATTTGCTGAAAATCTTGATCGTGACAATAGCTTCGATTTTAATGCAATTCAGGATCTTTTGAGAGATCCTCTTTTTTTTACGTCTCAAACGTCATCAGATGAAAAACAGTCGACATTAATAGATAAGATTATTGGTCTGAAAGCTCATGAAGTTGAGAGAGAGCTCATCTCTCAGGCAAAACAGCTTTGTGAGACATCTCATTCAGATAATCTTGGGAAAAGTTTACACCAAGGAAATCAGACTTGGGTTGGACTAGACCCTAATACTTTACAAACACCTTATCGAGAAATTTCTGAGATTTTAGAATATGTAAAACCCACAAAAGGTCAAAAAATTATTGATTTAGGTGCGGCCTATGGAAGGATGGGAATTGTTTTAAACTGTCTTTATCCTGAAGCAAAATTTGTTGGACATGAATATGTTATTGAAAGGGTCGATGAGGGAAATAGAATATTTGAGCAATATGAAATTGGCTGTGCAAGGCTAGAGCAGGTTGATATTGCATCAGAAGAATTTTCTTTAGAAGATGCTGATATTTATTTTATTTATGAGTATGGCCTTAAGGATCATATAGCTAAAACATTATTTGAACTTCGTGAGGTTGGACTTCGACGGCCAATTATTGTCATTGCTCGAGGGCGTTCTTGCATAAGTTTAATTGATTACTACCATCCTTGGCTTAGCGGGGTTTTTGATGTCAAAAGGTGGGATGGAGTTTCTATTTACTCTAACTTTGAGTTCTCCTAGTGAGGTATTGAGAGTGTTACTGACTTTGTAAATGCAAGACCTGATAAGGTCCATCTTCTCTTATAATTCCACTGGAAAAAGAAACTCTAGTTTTAAAGTATGGCCCATAATAAACGAATGTATGGAATTCTCCATTTTCACCACAGGTATCAACACCTTCAGGAAGTAGGTCGATAAACTCTTGCGAATAGTTTTGAGATGCCCATTTAAACTCATTGCCTTCACTTTTTTGTGGTAGCATCGAACTCATGAAAGCGACGACTACGGCCTTATGATGAGTCTCGAGAAACTTTTTAGCAAGCTCTTGCGTACTTTTACCCCAAAGCGGAAAGTAGGCCTTAAGCCCAATTTCATTGAGTAAGTTTTCACGAAAAGATCTTATTTCTACTTGATTGATATCCCCAAAGACGACTTCTTCAACTTTGGCTTTTTTATAAAGTTTTAAAAGCTCACTTATTTTTTGAACATACTCTTCGTTTGAACAATCATGGCCCAGATAAACCCGTTGTAATGGGAGATTTAATAGTTTTGCTTGAAGAGATATTAAGTGCTCGTCTGCACCTTGAAAGCGAACGCGGTTATTAGACTTATCAAAAGTAGTGATAAGTCCAATAACTTCACGTGTAGGGTCATTTTTTAATTCGTATAAGCTCAGAGCACTGTCTTTGCCGCCACTCCAAAATAAAACCACTTTTTTTCTTGGTTCATGCGTGCTCGAATTACTCATCTGAGTTCCATAATACTGAATAGAGATCAAACCTTCTATCCTTCAGGTTTTGAACTGTACCACTGTTTCTTGCACTGTTCAGGAGGTCTACTCGTAAGTCGGCAAAGGCCACCATCTCAACATTAGGTGTTGTATCGGCAGCAATCCCATCACGGGCAAAAGGGAAATCACAAGGAGTAAAGATTCCACTTTGAGCGTATTGAATATCCATATTCTCAACGCCTGGTAAGTTCCCCACATTTCCGGACATGACCACATAGCATTGATTTTCAATTGCTCTGGCCTGGCAGCAATAGCGAACTCGTAAATAACTTTGTCTCTCGTCAGTACAGAAAGGAACGAATAGAATCCTTGCACCTTGGTTGATGAGATGTCTTGCTAGCTCTGGAAACTCACTATCATAGCAAATTAAGATTCCAATCGGGCCACAGTCTGTGTCGATTGTTTCTACTTTATTTCCACCTTCAATATTCCACCAATACCTTTCATTTGGAGTTGGGTGAATTTTTACTTGTTCGTGAATTGAGCCATCTCGCAAAAAGACGTAGCAAATATTTTGAATCTGTCCATCTTCAACCATTGTAGGGTGACTTCCCCCGATGATATTAATATTATACTGAATCGCAAGGTCTCGCAGTAGATCTTTGATTGGGCCCGTATATTTTGTCAGTGTCGCGATCGCATCTTGAGGACTAAGTTTACGGTTTTCAATTGAGAGAAGCTGTAGTGTGAAAAGTTCTGGGAAAACAACGAAGTCTCCTCTGTAGTCGGCAACAACATCGACAAAGTATTCTACGTATTTTGCAAACTGTTCAAAATTTTCAACTTTTCTTTGCTTATACTGAATTGAACCGACGCGAATGGTGTCGACAAATTTAGAATTATAATCTTTTGTTGTTTTTCCATCAGTCTCTTCAATTTCAGGGTTTTTCCAGACTAAGTGAGTTGCAAACCCCATAGATTCTGCATCATGAGGAAGGTAGCCCTTGAGTATGCCAATAACCTCAAACCCTTGTCTTATCTGAAAAGAGAGTACTTGATCTCGAATTTTTTTGTCTTTGACTTGCTGAATATAATCTAGGGGTCCTTCGACTTGATTTCGTTTTTTTCTAAGGCCAGGAAGTCTGCCGGCAAAGACAATTCCTTTTAAGCGAAGAAAGCGGCAGAGTTTTTTACGCTCGTCATAAAACCTTTGACCGATTCGTATTCTACGTGCAGAGGGATCAACACAGATCTCCATACCGTAAAGATAATGGCCATCTGGGTTATGCTTAGAGGCAAACCCTCTCCCAGTGATTTCATCCCATGTGTGAGGCTTGAGGGCAAATCTCTCTTCTACGATAAATGTGGCGCAATAGCCAACAATTCGCCCTTCGTATTCGGCAACAAATTGGCCTTGTTTAAAGGTATTAATCTGACCTCTAAGCATGTCTTTTGTGTAAGTCTTATCTTCTGGGTAGACTCTGGCGACAAGAGTACGAATGGCCGCAATGTCTCCTAGTTTTGCATTTCTAATGACCAGTTTTGGTGATTCATCTTTTTGTTTACGAGTTTGCGATTTTGCAACCATTAAAAAACCTTTATTTAGCATTATTTTTTTTAATATATCTATTTTTATGGTAAAAACAGTGATTATGGAAGCACTTAAGATTGAAACATTTCCCGTTGGTAGTTTTTCTTGCAATTGTTCAATTATTTATTCGGATATCACTAAAGAGTGCGTTATTATTGATCCAGGTGATGACCTTGAGTTGATTACTCAAGTCATTCAGGAGAGATCACTTGTGGTTAAGAAACTGCTTCACACGCATGCTCATTTTGATCATATTGGATGCTCTAAGGATCTTGCATCAAATACGGGGGCCAAGCTTTTCTTGCATCGAGGGGACGATGAGTTGTATCGCGCTTTAAGTGCTCAAACCATGATGTTCGGCTTACCACCAAGAGAGCCTGGTAAAATTGATGATTACTTAGAGGATGGTCAAGTTTTTGGGCTAGAAGAGGGTGCTGATGATCATATTCATGATACTCGGATAAAATCTTTTCTCAAGACAATCTATACTCCAGGACATACTGAAGGTTCTTGCTGTTTTTATTCGGAGCTCTTTGAGACTCCGCTCTTGTTTGCTGGTGATACTTTATTTCGAAGCTCTATTGGGCGCACCGATCTGCCAGGTGGGGACTTTGAGAAAATTAAAAAATCGATTTCGCAGCGACTTTACCAATTGCCTGATGAGACACAAGTCATTACTGGTCATGGACCTAGTACTCGAATTTTTGAGGAGAAGCGCACGAACCCATTTGTTCGTGCTTAAGCATTATCCTTAATATCTTGAATGGCCTGCTCACTGAGACGGTTGAATCCTATTAAATTAAAAATAAAATAGACTGTTATTCCTGCAATTAAACCTGGAGCAATTTCATAGATATAGTCACCAAGGCCAAGTTGTCGCCATAGAATGGTTGTAGTGAAGCCGGTTAAGACCATTCCAATTCCCGTTATCTCTGAAACTTTTCTTCCCAGTGAATAAACGAGAAGAAGTGGCCCAAATGCACCTGCCAGTACTGACCAAGCGATGAGAACTAAGTTAAAAACATTTTCAGTTCCAAATAATGCAATATAAAGTGCAATGAGCGTAACAGTTACAGTTGCACCTTTTGTGACATAGTAATTATCTCTAAGTTTGGGAACAATATCTCTCGTGAGTGAAGCCGAGCAACTTAAAATAAGCGAATCTGCTGTGGACATTGTCGCTGCAAAAAGACCGGCCAAGACAACACCGACTGCTACGGCCGGAAGGAGTTGAAGTGAGATCATCGGAAGTGCAAGTTCTGCATCGAATTCACTCGAGGCCGGAATGAGAAGTCTTGCCAGTAAACCTACACCAATAGTCATCGCGTAGAAGGCGATAAACCAGCTGTAGTAATAGGCCCTAACGCGATTAATATTTTCTGCGTCATCTAATGTCATGAACCGAACCATAATATGAGGTTGTCCAACAACCCCGAAGCCCGCAAATACCCATCCAATCACAAATAGGGAAGCACCTGTAAAGCCTGGTGTGGCCAGCTTCTCTGGAAACAAATTAGTATATGTTGATGAAACTTCCCCTAGGGCCGTCGCAAACTGTCCGATACCACCCACTTCGTTGACTCCAACCAAAAGTAACATTCCCATGGCAATGATCATGACAAATGACTGCGCTGCATCTGTCCAAATTGATGCTCTAATCCCACCGGCCATGCAATAAAGAAAAACCATGACGGCACCAATAATTGCACCAGTACTATAGTCCCAGTTAAAAAGTACGTGGAGTGCTTTACTTCCTGCTTTGAGCTGTGCTCCTGCATAAGTTCCAAGAAATAAAAGAGTAATAATTCCCACTATAAGGCGTAGCTTTTCGTAATTAGTACCATGCCAGCGAGAGAGAACTCCACCAAAGCTAATTAATTCATGTTTTTCAGTGGCAACCCTAAGACGCTTGTGAATGTACTGTGAGGCCACGAAGTCTCCAAAAATCCATCCGATCATAATCCAAATTGATGAGAGACCTACAGTATAAGTGAAGCCGATCATCCCAATGAACATATAGCCCGAGTTATTTGTGGCAACGGCCGAAAGTGCAACTAACCAGGGTTGAACGCTTGAGCTGGCAACGAGGTAGTCCTCATTGTTTCCACGACTTTTAAATGCTGATAATAATCCAATTCCAACAAAAACAAGTAAGAAAAATACAAAACTGGCCACAACCATATAGGAAGTCCTTTAGTCAGTAGGCAAAAAAAGTAAGATATTCTTACGGCCTAAAGCAAATTATTTTAATATAAAGTTGATTGTAGAATTTCTAAGGCGATCGTTCAAGTTGTCTGAATTTAGAGGTGATTTTTGAATAATCTCTTGAATTGAGTATTCCGTATCGTCTGTTTCATACAGAATACGTCCTTTGGGAATCGAACTCATACTTTTGTGGCCCTTTGATTCTGGACGAAACAATTTGTCCCCATAGCTAAAGTAGGTGTCAAGCTGCATGAACTGGTCTACCGTTTTCTCGTTTCCATTAAAATCATGCAGTATGACGGGGCCACTAAAATGATTATTTTTAAGTTGCGAATAGACTTCACTGTAAGCGCGGACACAGTGAATAATTAACGGTGATTTGATTGTTATTGCTAACTCGATATGTCTTTGAAAAATTTCAAGTTGGGTCTCCCAAGAATTATTATTTTTTTTGGCGCTTATCTTGTCCAGGCCTGTTTCTCCCACAAAAC